>JBPYEE010000645.1:0-9996 GCA_051985095.1 Vicinamibacterales bacterium
GCGGCCGCGCATCGGCGGGCGCGAGGTGTCCGGCGACGCGATCGATGGTGGCGAAGAATTCCTCGAGCGGCCCTCGCTCGTCCACGATTGCCTGCAGGCGGCCCGGCTCGAGCGCAATCGCCCGGGCGCGGACCGCAAGCGTGCCGCCGTCGAGCTGGAGCGTTCCGACGATGATTTGCGCCGCACCAACGATCTGCCCGATCCGGATGATCGTCGCGTCCGTCAGCCGCGCCGCCGGCGGCACCTGGAGTTGCTCGAAGGCCTGCTGCCGCTCCTGGCGAGTGATCGCGTCAACCCCTCGCGCAATCAAATCCTCGGTCAGGCGCACGGCCGTGCCTTCGCCGAGCCAGAGGATCTTCGCGTCGTGGGTGACCGGTTCGAACGGCATCACGAGCACGCGCGGCGGCTGGGCCCAGGCCGCACCGCTCGGGGCGCACGCGCCGATTGCCATCAGCAGGACGACCGCTCGGCGCCTCATGATGGACTGTGGCCGTCGAGCGCGACGCGGAGCATGCATGTCGATTCCCCGGTCCCGCGGCACGCGATCACGTCGGTCCGGGCCGTGACGTTGAAAAGCGCCAGGAGCCTGGTGAACGCCGCCGCATAGAACCCGCACAACGGGTGCGGCACCGGCTCCCGGACCGTGCAAAAGATCGACGCCCGGAGGTCGACATTGGCCGTCCCGCGCCGGACACGCGAGATGGCGCGGCTCCCCTGATAGGTGTTCCGGACGAGCTGGCGAGCGAGACGGATGAGCAATCGTCCCCGCAGCCAGGCCGGGGCCGCCTTGATCATCGCTCGCCGCGTCGAAGGCAGCGACTCGACCGTCCATTCCGCCGCGTACTCACCGGCCCGAGCGGTAATGATGTTGTAGGCATCGCCTTCCTGGCGCAGAAAGCTCAGGACCGCATAGAGCGGCGCGATGCCAATCGTCCCCTCGCGCAGCCCTTCGGCGTTCAGCCAGTTTTCATAGAAACTCAGACGCGTGGGCAGGATGTCGGCAATCCCCTGATGCAGGCTCGCGACGAGCACCCGTCCGATGGCCGCCTCCCTCATACGTGCGCTAAGATCACCCGGGCATGTGGTCGGCAGCGGTGCTCGCGGGCGGACAGGCGACCCGGTTCGAGGGGCGAGACAAGAGCGCGCTCGTCGTCGACGGCCGCACGATTCTCGACCGGCAGATCGACGTCCTCTCGTCGGTCGCGGCCGAGGTGCTGGTCGTGCGCGAGGATCTCGTGCCGGGATGCGGGCCGCTCGGGGGGATCCATACCGCGTTGACGCGCGCGAAACACGACGCCACGTTCGTCCTCGCGTGCGACATGCCGTTTGTGATCGCTCCGCTCGTCGCGCATCTGTTGACGCTTTCGGCCGACACCGATCTCGTCGTGCCGCGCACCGAAGACGGGTATCATCCGTTGTGCGCGGTGTATCGCCGGACCTGCCTCGACGCGATCGCCCATCGGTTGGCGATGCGCCGCCTGAAAATGACGGACATGTTTTCGGACGTTCGCGTCCGCGAGGTCAGCAGTCACGAGTTGGAAGCGTTTGGCGATCCCCGTCGGCTGCTGGCCAACGTCAACACGCCAGCCGACTTCGCGGAATTCGCGACGCCCCAGGGTTACAAAGCGTAATCGTATCACGAACTTAGCGCCGATCGGCCGATCTCCCGGCGCGACCGCGGCCATGATTCTTCCACTCGAACGACGCGTGCACGAGGCGATCGCCGACACCATCCGCCGCCATTTCGGCGTCCAGGAGGTGCCGTCCTTCGCCGTCGAGGTCCCGCCCAATCGCGCGCTCGGCGATCTTGCGGTGGCCGTGGCGTTCCAACTGGCGCGCACGCTCCGCAAACCTCCGCGCGCGCTCGCGCAGGAGCTCACCCAGGCGCTCGCCCCGATCGCTGGAATTTCGCGGATCGTCGCCGCGCCCAACGGGTATCTGAATCTGTTCGTCGACCGCGCGGCCTTTCTGACCGCCCGGGTCCACGGCGACATGTCGGCGGCGCCGGCGCCTGACGCGCCGGAGAAGACAATCGTCGAGCATACCGCGATCAACCCGAACAAGGCGGCGCACGTGGGTCACCTGCGCAATGCCGCGCTCGGCGACACGCTGGTCCGCGTGCTGCGGTTTCGCCGCACGCCGGTCGAAGTGCAGAACTACATCGATGACCTCGGCGTCCAGGTCGCCGACATCATCGTCGGGTTTCGCGAGCTCGAATCGCGATCGCTCGACGAGGTGCGGCGCATCGCGGATACGACGAAATTCGACTACTACTGCTGGGATCTCTATTCGCGCGTCACGGAGTGGTATGACGCCGACGGCCGCCGGCTCGAGGTCCGCACGCGCACGCTGCACGATCTCGAGCGCGGCGGCAACGAGACATCGGCCCTGGGCGCCTTCATCGTCGATCGGATCGTCAGGACCCATCTCGCCACGATGGCGCGGCTGAACATCGCGTATGACCTGCTCACCTACGAAGGCGACATCCTCCGCCTGCACTTCTGGGCGCATGCCTTCGAGACGCTGAAGGCCCAGGGCGCCGTCTTTCTCCAGACCGAAGGCAAGCTCGCGGGGTGCTGGGTGATGCGAATCGAGGACGGGTCGGGCGACGACACCGGGGCCGACCCGGACGCCGACGCGCGCGAAAAGGTCATCGTTCGATCCAACGGCGTCGTCACCTACATCGGCAAGGACCTCGCGAACCAGTTCTGGAAACTCGGGCTGCTCGGCCGCGACTTCCGTTACCGCCTGTTCGGGACGCAGCACGACGGCCACCCGCTCTGGTCGACGACCTCGACCGACGGCGATCCCCAGGCGCCCGCGTTCGGCCGCGCCGGGCGGATCTACAACGTCATCGATTCGCGGCAGATGTACCTGCAGGCGCTGCTGAAGCAGGCGCTGCGCACGCTGGGCCATCCGGTCGAAGCCGACAACTCGATTCACTTCTCCTACGAAATGGTGGCCCTCTCGCACGCCACGGCGCGCGAGCTCGGTTATGAGGTCGCCCAGGACCCGGAAGCGGCCCGGAAGCCGTTCGTGGAGGTGTCGGGGCGAAAGGGGCTGGGTGTCAAAATCGACGATTTGCTCGACCTGCTGACGTCGAAGGCGACCGGTGAAGTGGCGGTGCGCAACCCCGGATTCTCGGCCGAGGAATGCCGCCGGGTCGGCTCCCAGATCGCCACCGCCGCGATCCGCTACTTCATGCTGAAGTTTTCGCGCGGCAAACTGATTGTGTTCGACATGGAAGAGGCGCTCAGCTTCGAGGGCGAAACCGGGCCGTATCTGCAGTATGCTGTCGTGCGAGCCAACAACATCTTTCACAAACTGCAGGAGCGGGAAGGCATCTCGGAAGCGGAGGTCGTGCGCGCGCTGGATCGCGCGGAGCCGGCCGAACTCGCCGACGATGGCGAGCACAGTTTGTGGGCGGTTGTGTTCGAAGCCGCACGTCTCGACGACGTCGTCGAACAGGTGGTGCGATCGCTCGAGTTTTCGATTCTGGCGAAATACACGTTCGGCGTCGCGCAGCTGTTCAATGCCTTCTACCACCGCTATCCGATCCTGAACGAAGAGCAGCTGGATCGGAAGCGCTGGCGCGCCGCCGGCGTGGCGTATGTACGCGCGCAGCTGACGCGGGCCCTTGATTTGATGGGAATCGAGATTCCCGTGCGGATGTGAGGTCAATGGCGCTCATCGGAATCACCACGTGCCGCAAGCTGGAGGACTACAAACAGGCGGTCCTCCACGTTGGTGGCCTCGTCCGCATCGTCGACGCGTCGATGTCGGTGCCCGATGCGCTCGAAGGTCTCAACGGGCTCCTGCTGAGCGGCGGCGACGATGTCGCGCCGACCCGCTACGGTGAGCCGCCGCACGAGAAAACGGTGGAAGTGGAGCCGGAACGCGACGAGTTCGAGCTGGGGCTGGTCAACGCGGCGCGCGCCAGGCAGCTGCCGATCTTCGCGATTTGCCGCGGCATCCAGGTCCTCAACGTCGCCTGCGGGGGCACCCTCATCCAGGACATCCCCTCGCAGGTCGTCGGCGCCCTCAACCATCGCCTGACCATTCCGCCGAACACGTCGTACGCGCTCGCGCACGAAGTGTGGGTCGAGAAGGACTCGCTGCTGTCCCGGCTGATGGGGGATCGGTTGAGCGCCGACGCGTGCGACGTCAACAGCCGCCATCACCAGGCCGTCAAGGACGTGGCCGGCGGGTTCCGCGTGACCGCGACGGCGCCCGACGGCGTCATCGAGGCGATCGAAGACCCCGCCGCCAGGTTCTGCCTCGGCGTGCAGTGGCACCCCGAGAATTTCTGGCGGACCGGCGAGTTCCGTGCCTTGTTCGAAGGCTTCCTCGACGAGGCGTCGAGGTAGTCAGTCGGCCGTGCGATCGAAGACCAGCAGCGCTTCCACGTGCGGCGTGTTCGGAAACAGGTCGAACGCGTCGGCGGCCGTGATGGTGTAGCCCCCCTCGACCAGGCGCCGGGCGTCCCGGGCCAACGTTGCCACATCGCAGGAGACGTACACGATCCGCTCGGCTGCGAGGCGGACGACCCCGTCCAGCGCTTCCCGCGACAACCCGGTCCGCGGCGGGTCAACAATGATCGTCGCGCAGTCGCCGGGAACCGCACCGCTGGTGTAGGCCTCGACCGAATCGTGCACGACCCGGACCGCGTGGCCGCGCGCGTTCGACGCCAGATCGGCGGCGGCGTGTCGCTCGCCCTCCACCGCGGTGACCGACAACCCCCGTGCGGCAGCCGCGGTCACGGCAAACAGCCCGACACCCGCGTATAGATCGACCAGCGGCCGATCGGCGCGGACGGGCGCGAGGACGCGGGCGACGAAGGTGTTCAGCAGGTAGCGGTTGCCCTGGAAGAACGCAAGCACGTGCCGGCGCAAGGCAACGCGCGTCCCTGCGACGTCCACCGAGTCGATGACGTAGGGCTGACCGTGCACGCCGGCAGACGAAACGAAGCCGGTCACACCATCCGTCGCCGCCAGGCGATCAATCGAACGCGGATCGATCGGGATCGCGGTCTCCAGCGCGACCACGCGATGCGACGCGTCGACGTTTTCGGTCAGGTCCATTTCGCGCACCGCATCGATCCCCAGCGACTTCATCGTGGCGGCGAGCCGATCGATGACGGCACACGTGTCGGGCAGCAGCTGGCGAGTCAGACCGACCTCGCAGATGTCGTGCGTGGCTTCCCGGAAGAAACCGATCCGGCGGTTGCGCACGTGCAGGCGTGCGCGCATGCGGTACCCCGCTTCGGAGGACGGCGCGACCGAGAGCGCCGGCGCGGCCAGGCGACCGATGCGCGTCAACGCGTCGGCGATGACCTCGCGCTTGATGGCGAGCTGGCGTTCGTAGGTGATGTGGCTGTACACGGCGCCGCCGCAGCGCGGATCGGTCTCCGCGTCGCGCCGGTCCGGCGATCGCTCCTCGACGCTGATGGTGTCGGCGTAGGCGACGCCCTTCGACACCTGTGCGACGCGCGCCACCACGCGTTCGCCGGGAATGGCGCCGGATACGAGGACGACCTGGCCGTCGACGCGGGCGATCATCCGTCCGCCGACGGCGGGCTTTTCGATGACGAGGGCGATCGTGTGCCCGATGGCCAGCATCAGAATCGCTCCGGTGGGGTGCAGGTCCGTCAGCGAGCGAAGGTGATCGTCGGCAACCTGAATCGTTCACGAACCAGGCGATTGAGGGCGGCCTCACGGGCGTGTGCGAACGCGGCGGGTGCCATCCCGGCCTGAAACGGAGCGAGTTCCTCGTCGGCCTCGCGCGCCAGCATCGCCCGCGATGGTGCCGGGAGCGCGGCGTGTGCCTGCCGCACCAAATCGGCGTCGAGCGCCGCCAGGCGGTCGATGAGCGCGCGCCGCGCGTCGCCCCGCAGGCCCCCCGCGGCCGCCCGCGCGTCGTCCAGGGCACGGGCCACCTGATCGATCACGCCGTCAAACTCCTCGCCGAGCGCCCCGGTGGCGCGCCCGGCGCTCAGGCGCAGGACGGCCCGTTCGAGGTGTGCCGGCAGCGACTCCTGGTGCGATGGCGCACTCAGCGTCCCGGGGACGCCGGCGCCAACGGCGCGACGCCAGTCCTCGAAGGCGTCGAGGACGTCGGCCTCGCAGAAATCGATCTTCACCGGACGCCGCCGCGGCCCGGCGCGGTAATAGCGGTCGAAACAGCGATCGATCCCGGCAAACGCCACCTTCAGGGGAATGCCCTTCGCCGCCCAGCCGGCGACGAGCTCGAAGGATGGTCCGGTCACGCGGATCAAATGGCCATCGTTCTTCCGGCACAGATAGGTTTCGATCTGCCGACAGAACTCTAGCGAAGATTCCGTTCCCACACGATTCTCAGCCCGTGAAGCGTCAGGTCGGGATCGACAAACTGAATCAACGGCGTTTCAGGAGCAATCACCTCGGCGAGTCCCCCGGTCGCGACGCAGACGGTCCGTCCGCCGAGCTCGTCGGTCATGCGGCGGACGAGCCCTTCGACCATGCCGACGTAGCCATAGAACAAACCCGACTCCATGGCGCCGACCGTCGTGCGACCGACGATCGTCGCCGGTTTGCGGACATCGATGCGCGGCAGCCGCGCCGCGCGCTGGAACAGAGCGTCGGCCGAGATCTGCACCCCCGGACAGATCGCGCCACCCAGGTATTCACCGAGGGCGCTGACCGCGTCGAGCGTCGTCGCGGTCCCGAAATCTACCACGACGAGCGGCGCATCGGCCGAGCGGCCAAACTTCTCGTAAGCGGCCACGCTGTTGACGATTCGGTCCGCACCGACCTCCCAGGGGTTCTCGTACAGGATGGACATGCCGGTGTTGACGGCAGGATCGACGGTCACGGTCCGGACGCCGAAATAGCGCTGCGCCATCCCGATGACGGTGGGCGTCAGCGGCGGCACCACGGATCCGACGATGAGGCCGCGGACCTGCACCCGCTCGATCCGGCTGTGCGCGAACAGGCCGTCGACGAGCAGGCCGAGTTCGTCAGCCGTGCGCTCGCGCAGCGACTGCAGACGCCAGCTCTGGATCAGGGTGTCGCCATCGAATACGCCGAGCACGATGTTGGTGTTACCGACGTCAATGGCAAGCAGCATGCGGTCACCGTGGTCGCGTGTCGGCTGGTCACCACTCGACCTCGCCGCCGACAATCCGCTCGAGTCGATCGTCCATGCGCACGAGGAGCGCGCCGTCCTCGTCGATCCCCGCCGTCGTGCCCGAGCGCCCGCCCGTGGTCACGCGCGCGCCGACGGCGGCCGGCGCGCGGCGGCGCCATGCGTCGAGAATAGCATCGAAGCGGCCGGCGAGCAGATCGTCGTAGCGGCGCCCGAGCGCGGTCAGCGTGTCGATCAGCACGTCGCGACGATTCACCTCGCGCCCGAGCTCGCGCGCAATCGAGGTTGCGCGATCGGCCAGCTCCGGCGGATACGCGGCCGACCGGATGTTCACTCCGTAGCCAAGCGCGACGGCGGCCACCGACGTGCCCTGCGTGGCGCCTTCAGCGAGGATGCCGGCGAGTTTTCGACCGCCGACCTGCAGATCGTTCGGCCATTTGAGACCCACGATCAGCCCGGTGCCGGCTTCAATCCCCTCGGCAAGGGCGACGCCGGCTGCGATCGTCAGCAGCCGCACGGCCCGGTCGGGATCGCGCGCGCGCGATGGCGCCAGCACGACCGACACGTACAGCCCGCTGCCCGGCGGCGAAAACCACGTGTGACCCCGCCGGCCGCGGCCGGCGGTCTGCGTGTCGGCGATGATGATGGCGCCTTCGGCGCGGTCGGGTGGGTTCGTCGCGGCGTGGGCGAGTGCCACGTCGTTGGTGGACCCGATCGAATCGAAGAACCGGACCTCGGACCCGAGGCGCCCGAAGCGATCGGTCGGGAGATCAGCGAGGTTCGATGTCAAAGCTGATGTCAGCGGCCGGCGCCGAATGCGTGAGCGCGCCGACCGACACGGAGTCCGCGCCGGTTTCGGCCAGCGCCGGGATCGAATCGAGCGTCACCCCGCCAGAGACTTCCACCGTGGCACGGCCGTTGGTCCGAGCGACGGCGTCGCGGATCTCCGCGGTCGTCATGTTGTCGACGAGGATCGTGTCGGCCCCCGCCGCCGCCGCTTCGTCGACTTCGGCCAGTGTCTGCGCTTCGACTTCGATCCGCCACGCAGGCCGGTCGTGGCGCGCTCGCTGGATCGCGGCGGTGACACCGCCGGCCAGACGGATATGGTTGTCTTTGATCAGAATCGCGTCGAAGAGACCGAAGCGATGGTTGGCCGCGCCGCCGGTGCGGACCGCGTATTTTTCCAGCGTCCGCAGCAGCGGCGTCGTCTTGCGCGTGTCGAGGATCACAATGCGGCCGCGGCCCGCGTCGACAAACCGGCGTGCGGTCGTCGCAATGCCGGAGAGCCGCTGAAGAAAATTGAGCGCGGTGCGCTCGCCGGTGAGCAGCGCCCGCGCCGGGCCGGCGAGCTCGCCGATGACGTCGCCGGGCGCGCAGCGGTCGCCATCGCGCTTGATGGGCGTGAACCGGATCGCCGGATCGAGCTGACGAAACGTTTCTACCGCCACGTCGAGACCGGCCAGGACACAGTCACATTTGGCGACAAACCGGCCGCGCGCAGGGAGCGCCGCATCGACGGTCGAGGCGGTCGTGACGTCGCCCTCGCCGATGTCCTCCTGCAGCGCCCGGCGCACGATGTCTCGATAGAGTGCCGGATCCAGGGATCACCCGTCGGCCTGATCGTAGCCTTCGACGGTAATCTGCGGGGGCTCGCCGACGGCGACGTCGAAGACTTTCACGCGCAGCGCCGAGCGGAGATCCTGCTCCACAATCGGCATCAGTCCAACCGCCGTCTCGTGCGCCCGGATCCGGACGCAGGTAATCGGCACCTTCAGCGCCTGCTTCGCCTCCGAGCGCTGCTTGCGCACCTCGAACAGAACATCCGTCGCCCACCGGTAGGCGAGCTCGTCGAGTTGACGCACCGGTTCGGTGTGGTCCGTAATGAGCCCCAGCAGCTCTTCGGCGCTCGGCCACGACGCCGTGTGGATCGATCCCTCGCGCCACCACGACCAGACCTCTTCGGTGACGAACGGCAGGAAGGGGGCGAACAGACGGAGCAGCGTCGACAGCGCCGCAAGGAGCGCCGCATTGGCTGACCCGGCCGCGTCGCCGCCCTGCTCGCCGTACCGACGGCCCTTCACGAGTTCCAGATAGTCGTCGCAGAATCGCCAGAAGAACGACTCGGTGCGCTGCAGCGCGCGCGTGTAGTCGTAGCCCTCGAACGCCTCGGTCACGTCCCCGACGAGACCCGCGAGGCTCCGCACCATGGCGCGGTCCACCGGCACGTGAATCGCGCCCTGCGGTTCAGCCGCCGACAGCGCGAATCGCGACGCGTTCAGGATCTTGATCGCCAGCCGCCGGCCGACCCGCATCTGGTTGGTGTCAAAGGCGGTATCGGCGCCCGGACGACCACTGGCCGCCCAGTACCGGACGCCGTCGGAGCCGTGTTCCTCGAGCAAGGCGAGCGGCGTGATGACGTTCCCCTTCGACTTGGACATCTTCTTGCGGTCCGGGTCGAGGATCCACCCGGAAATGGCGGCGTTCGCCCAGGGCAGCGCGTCGTGCTCGAGGTGGCTGCGCAGCACCGTGTCGAAGAGCCACGTCCGGATGATGTCATGCGCCTGCGGACGCAGATCCATCGGAAACGTCCGCGCGAAGAGATCGGAATCGTCCGACCAGCCGCACACGATTTGCGGAGAGAGCGAAGAGGTCGCCCAGGTATCCATCACGTCGGGATCGCCGGTGAAACCACCGGGCTGTCCGCGCTGATCGGCGCGATAGCCGTCGGGCACGTCCGACGACGGATCGACCGGGAGCCGCGCCTCCTCGGGCATGATGGGCCGGTCATAGTCGACCACACCGACGTCGGTGATGGGGTACCACACGGGAAACGGCACGCCGAAAAAACGCTGTCGACTGATGCACCAGTCGCCG
>JBPYEE010000646.1:0-6012 GCA_051985095.1 Vicinamibacterales bacterium
CCCAAGGCTGATATGAATGTTCTCGCGTGTGACACGTCCGAACCCGGACAGCTCGAACGCGACTTTGTAGTCGCCCGGAATGAGATTCGGAAACCGAAATGCGCCGCCCTGATCACTCACCGTGGTCGGTGTGCCCATTACGACCGGTCCCGACAAGGTAACCGTGACGCCCGGCAGCACCGCTTTCGTCGCGTCCGTGACAATCCCGGTGATCGCGCCCGTGGTCGTGCCAACCGTCTGCCCGAACGCGCTTGGCGACGCCAGGACTACGAGCACAAGTGCGACTACCCGCCTTGCTATCGTCATCACCGACCCCTCCTCGCCAACTCGGCGCAACATCGATTCCAGGATAGGTTCGATCGATTACGTGTGAGCGCCGGTCGGCACCGATGTCTGCCGACGGTCCTCCAATGCGAAGAAATTTCGCCGGATGACTTCTTTGCCGCGGACAGCAACAACGCGATTTGCGGACCAGCGCTCCTGACCGACCTCCTTGCAGCCCGGACGCGTACCCCCGGGGGTCGGTCCGCGATGCGATGTCCTGGTTCACGGCGCGATAGGCCATTTCGATCGCCGCGTCAATCCAGGACAATTCTCGAATACTATCTGCCCCGCCAAGAACAGTCGCATCGACTCCCAATCGAAACAGCTCGGACGTGGGCGTAGCGCGCAGGTCGCGCGTTAGAACGGCGACGTCTCCCAACGTGCCTGTCGCGCTGGATATGTTGTCGTGCGCTTCGCCGCCGCCACGAACTGCACAGAGTGTCGAGATGCGCAACGCGTCGACGGATTCAACGTTCTCTCCCTGCTTAGCGCTGCGCCGCCGTTCCGGGGCGAGGCGACGAGTCTGGCGACCCCTTCGAACGAACTGAACTGCGGGGCAATTAGCTGGAGCCCGTCTCGGACGACACGCGGAATGGCGACCCTGCAGCGTGCAGAAATTCGATCGGCTTAGACTCCGAGGGTTCAGCGGAGCCGAACCAGCCGCTTTCATCACGCCGCAGCGACCTCCGTCGTGCAACGAGAAGAATTATTTTTCAACGCAATTGTGCCCGATTTGTCCCCAGACCTCGCGAAAACCGTTGCTGCGCCGCAACTCTCGGTGGGACTCTCCGCCGTCACGCAAAAGCCGACGGCGCGTTGTCTGATGATTGTAAGTAGCTGAAAGGATTGATGTTGTTGCTCGTCAGGCTAGACGGTAACCGACAACCCTTCGGCTCGGAGCCGTTCGCGCGAGCCATTCACAAACTCAAAAGGAAATCGCCTGCGCAGTGGCGCTTTTGCGGAGCACGGGATCCGATATCAAAGCGCAGGTGAGCCCGCGTTTGAGTCCCCGGCAGCCGTCCGGAGCGGCACCTGCAAATAGACGAAGTTGATTCCACTGCGCAGGTAGTTGTCCATCCGCGCGACGACTTCCGCATCGCGAATCCACGCGGGGCCCGAGTGCAGCACCCGCTCTTCAATGAGGGTCGACAGGAACTTGAAGCCATTGCCCTCCGCGCGCTCGCGGACGACCTCGAGGAGGCGGTTTTCGAGTTCGACGTCGTTCTGGACCGTGGGCAGAGTGGCCATCGCCTGCAGATAAAAGGTGTCGTTCTCGCCAAAGTGGGGGTCCGACGCTACCGCTTCCTCGTCATGATTCTCGATCGCGCTGCCGAGTGCATAGCCCACCATCCGGCCCGACACGCGGTCGCGCAGCGCCACTCCGATCGCGCCCGCGCTCGTCGCAGTCGCCTCAAGCGCTGTAAGTGGATACTGGACGAGCGGCCGCCGCCCAGCGCGCAGGACGTCCGGAGGATGCTTCGCCTCGGCACCGTAGCGTTCCTGCTCGATCCCGAAGATCTCGGTTTTGACCGCGTCGAAGGTGGTCGGCGTCAGATCGATGGTCTCCACCGTATCGAGCGGGATCGCGAGAGTCCCTATTCGGATCTTCGGCGCCGACGCGCTGTCGAAACTTGCAGCGCCCACACCGACGAGATCCTCGACCGCCGCCCGCAGAATCGACAGCGCATCGTCGAGCGCGTACGGCTCGATGTCGTATCGCGGATAAAAGCGGAGGGTGCGTTCGCCGGCGGCCAGCAGCACCAGGCCGCGCCGGAATGCGCGATCCAGGAGCGCGTCGCACAAATCGGCGCGTGCGACGTCGAAGGCCAGCATGACGCCCGCACCACGTACATTTCCGATAATTCCGCGATAGTCGCGCGCAAGCGATTCGAGGTCGATGCGCGTTCGCTCGCCCGTGCGCCGCACCTGTTCCAGATCCAGCTTGTCCAGCAGCGCGAGCAGACGCACCATCCCTACTGAATCGCCCTCCCACGTCGTATTGAACTTCTTCTCCTCCTGAAAGAATGTCGCCAGCTCCTCGCTCACGAAGAGGATTCCGTTCTGGGCTTTCTTGCCCCACGTGACGAGATCGGGAGGACAGGGCAGTTCGAACAACTCGTGCGCCCACAGCCGCCCGGTCATTCCCCAGCCGGTCTGGACTTCGTCGAAAATCAGTGGCACGTCGTAGACGCGCGTGAGCAGCCGCAGCTTCCGCATGAATCGGGTGCTCGTCAGACGCACCCCGCCCTCACCTTGTATCGGCTCCACCAGGACAGCCGCGACGCGTCGCGCGCGCCGGACGACGTCGGGCATTAACGCCGAGCGCTGTGCGTGAACAAACGCGTCAACGGCTTCTATCGACGCCGTGGAATCGGTCAGGAACTCGTCGATGGCATCGATTTCACGGTGGAACGTGTCTTTGGACTTTTCCGCGCGCGGTAATCGGCCCGACACGAGGAGGTCCCACAGCTGCTTGAGCGAGCGCTCCTCGCGCCGCGCCGTCTCCTTCGGCGCTCGCGGGTTCTCGACCGGAAACGAAATGTGCGGCCAGTCGAACGTCGGAAAACCGAGCCGCGCCCGCTTTCGGTGCGTCACCGCCAGGCTGCCGAGCGTGCGACCATGAAAGGCACCTTCGAACGACACGATGAAACCGCCGTCGTGGTCGTCGCTCGTTACGACGCGGTTCAGCAGCGCCGCCTTGATGGCGTTCTCGACCGCCTCGCCGCCCGTGTTGACGATGAAGTAGCGCGGGGTTCCCGCCGGGGCGATGCGTCTGAGTGTCGATTTGAGCCGCAGTGATAGGACCGTCTGGTACTCGGAATGCGCGTAACGCGACACGACGAACGGCAGCGACTCCATTACCGCCCGGACCACGTCGGGGTCGTTTTCGCCAAACGCATGCGTCGCAATCAGCGCGCCCATGTCGAGGAAGCGATACGGCTCGCCGGCCGGATCTCGGTCGATGACGGCGAGATACGGCCCAACCGACTCGGATGGGTCGAACGCCACCGGCAGCGAGAAGAACAGGCCGCGCGCGGCAGCTGCCAGGGCCGCGTGCGACGCCGAAAGGTGCTTTTCGATGAGTGCCTCGAGCGGCCGCTCGCCGTCTTGGAGATCAACCGGCACGTACGCCTTGATTCCGCCCGAGCGATAGCGTGCGTTCAGCTCGCTGACGCGGTCGAGAAACTTCGCGTACAAGACCGACCGGTCAGCCGTTTCAACGAGTCGCGCCATCGGTTCGTCCCTTGAGTATACCGACCGGACCGGTAGAGCTGCGTCAGATCGCAGTCGTCAAACGAGTGTCAAGCCCGTTCGTAGTTGAAGAGTTGCCCTGGCCCGAAACACCCACCTCTCTATCATCGGTCGCCACCCGAACTTCAGGGTCGAAAATCGATCGGCATACGCGTCTTACGCACTTTGACCGCTCGCTGAGGTGGCTCGCGTGTGGACGTATGCGCGGAGGCGAACGAGCCTGGCGGTGTCCTTGCGGAGATCCGCCGACTGTTGCGCGAATGACCGGGGAAAACCGGACGTGGGGTCACAGAAATTCAGGGCGCCCTCAAGAATCTTGGACACCCGGTCGGGGGCGACGATCGCGTCTTGAAAGCGCAGGGTCTCCTGCGCGCACCGACGCGTTCGACATCATGGCAGAGATTTCTGCGGGCGCATGGGGAGCGACCGCGGCCGCCGAGTTCTTCACGACCCAGGGGTGCCGCTGATGTCGATTGACCCGAGAACAGCAGCAAGACGAAGGCGAGCGCCGGCGGCAACGGGTCCATGGCGAACGCGTGCCCGGAGGGCTGGCCGGTTCAAGGAATTGCTCTCGTGGGACGTCGATTGGGCCGAGTTTCCGGAGCGCACACGCCAAGCTCCGACTGCGTCGATCCGGGGTTTATCGGTTGATCCGACTGCGGCGGGAGTTTTTGCCCAAGAAGGGATCGCGCGCGGCGACCGTGGAGAGCGTCGCTATTTCAGCGCGCGATACGGAGCGAAGTCCTCCCAGATCCGCTGAATCACGTTCGGTTCGACGATCACGGTGTCCGCCTTCGCCGGTTCTTTCTCTGAATACAGCACCAGCTTGACGCTGCTGCAGGACGGAGCGAGCGCATCTGGATCGAACACGTACAGGCCTTCCTCGATCGTATCGGCCTCCGAGACGCGCCGTTCGATCTTAAATGGGTGAATGGGTGTCACTTCGGAATCGCCGCAGAACGCGCGCATGCGCGAGAAGCCTGATGTAAAGCGCTTGATCGGCGGAATCGCGACACCCTGTGTCTGCGCGGCCCCACGCGCCACCTTCGTCCAGAAGCCTTCCACCAGTTTCGGCGTCAGACGGACGAGCAGTACCGGCGGGAATTCGGCGACGTACTCCGACCAGTTGCCGAAATCTGTGAGCGCGCGCGCGGACGGCGACTCCATCATCGTGGCACGCGTGCCGGTACCGCGCTCCGTGAGGCTCCGTTGCTCCGCCTGGTGCTCAGCGCCGTAGGTCAGCACCGGCGTTATGAAGAACACGTCGAACGATGCCGACGCCGCCTGATATGGATTCAGGCTGCCGGCTCGGTGCTGCACCGCCTCCTTGAGAGCGCCAACGGGAAACGGCAGCTCCGGCTCGACCGGAAGGCGCGCGCCGCCCGGAGCTGCCGCGTCCTTCTTCTCCCGCACCGTCGCCACGACCCGGCACACATCGTCGATAGGGACGATTCGCGTGGTCCCGCGCCGATTCGCTTCGGTGTCATCAGCAAGAGACGTGACTCCGACCACGCCGTCGACCGTAAAGACCGGTCCGCCCGCGCTGCCCGTGGACAGATAGAAGTCAGATTCGATGTCGTGCGCCGCGACACGGCTCGCCGTCGCCGATATCGTGCTCATCTGCTGATGGAGCGGCGCGTCGATCGTAAACAACTTCTGACCGCTGACGACGTGCGGCTGCTGCGCCGGTGTGCACACGAGCGGCACGGGTGGCGCCGACGCCACGACTGTCGGATCGATCCGGACCACGGCAACATCCCGAACGGCATCGGCCACGAGGACCGTGCCCGCCACTTTGATCGCTGGCGTCACCTGCACCTCAATCGTCTTCGCAGTGCCGATGCTTCGCTGGCTCGTCGCCAACACGCCGTCCGCGCCGATCAGGAATCCGGATGCGCGCGCGGTCGGAGTCCAGAGCGTCACGACGCTCGGCCGCCATTGCGCCACGACCGGCGACGCGTCGGTCTCCAGCGGGGTCGCAGAGGTCGAACCCGATGCGGCCGACGTGACCTCGGCGTTGTCAGCAGTCAACTCCAATACGGCATCGTGGCCGGCGGCGATGTCCAAGGTCTGCGTCCACTCGTAGGCCTTGCCGTTGTACGCGACCGGAGTATCCGACTCGACCGTGTAGTTCCCAGGACGCAGTCGCACATCCGCGGTGCCGTCGAGGGTCGTGACCACCCGCCGCGGCTCCGAGGTCGCCGGGTTGTCGCTGATGAGCAGCGCATGATGCGGAACCGGCATCGGCTTGTGATCGGCACCAATCAGGACGACTTTGATGTGCAGGACGCTCGGGTCCTGTCCGGCTACGGCACGCGATATGACGGTCAGGAGCGTCGCAAGAACAAGGAACGCGCGGCTCATACGGATCATCCTCGCCTCGCGATGGCGGCGTGTCAACTGCTTGCGCAGCGGCGAGGCTATGCGGTCTTTCAG
>JBPYEE010000647.1:0-16046 GCA_051985095.1 Vicinamibacterales bacterium
GCGAGCAAGGGACGGCCGCCTTTGCCACGTATTGCCACGAAGGGTCCGACACAGCGCGACGACTCAGAACGATCTGAGAAGCTGGCCGATGATTCGTGAGGGAACAAAACGGTTCACGATGAAGCGAGAAGATGTGTGACGGCTTAGAAGGCCGGTGCTCTCTCCAACTGAGCTACGGGCGCGTCGACGGAAGTCTCAGTGTAGCAAGTCTTTCTCGGCGTCTTCCTTCCGATCGTGGCTAAGAGGCCGTTGCTCTATCGATTCCGCTTTTGCCACGACGGAGGGCGTCATAGCGCTTCATCGAATCGTGCAGCGCCACCTTGCCGGCGTTCAAGTAGGTGTCGGTCTGGCTGATGTTCGCATGGCCCAGGATCTCTTTGACGTGGTGTAGCGGCATGCCGGCTTCGAGCCATCGCGAGCCGGCCTCATGGCGCAAGTCGTGCAGAACAGCGCGGTTGCGCCGTCGGTACTGGCAAGCGCTTGCGCCTCCGCCGCATCCACGCGCCGGACAAAGATCCGAGCCACGCCATCGGTCGCCCTGGCGATAAACGCGAGGATCTGGCCGTCTGGCGCCACGGCAAACGCAGTTTGAGCGCGGCGGACTGCGCCATGGGGCGGGGCCACAGCGAAGCGGACGATCGCGCCCGCCTGGCGCAGCGCGCGCCCATACCGAATGGCGCCGATGGCTAGGACGGTCGCCAACGTCGCCAGACCCCACGCGACGTATTCGGGTACGTGACGGCGTACGACCGCCGGCATCGGACCCACCGTCCGCGCGCCACCTTCCGCGATCCACTGCAGTTCGCGTTTCACGTCTCCGGCACTCTGCCACCGTTCATCGGGATCTTTGGCGAGGCATCGCTTCACAACGTGATCGAGCAGCGGCGAAATGAGCGGGACAAGCGTGGACATTGGAGCCGGATCGCGTTCCAGGATTGCCGCCATCAAGCTCGCATGGCTCTGGCCCACGAACGCCTTCTTCCCCGTGAGCAGCTCGTACATCACCACGCCGAACGCGAAGATGTCGGATCGCGCGTCGGCGTCGCGACCCTCGAGCTGCTCAGGCGCCATGTACTGGAGCGTCCCGAGGATCGTCCCCTGCGCCGTCAAATTCGGTGGCGCAGTCGGTAGCATTGACAGCCCTGGCGTAACGCCTGATGTCTCTGTGGTCTTTGCGAGCCCAAAGTCGAGCAGCTTCGCCTGCGTGACGCCGCCGGCCTTGATCAACATCACATTGCCGGGCTTTAGATCGCGGTGGATGATGCCAGCGCGGTGCGCGGCGGCCAGCGCGTCTGCAACCTGGATGGCAATCCTGAGTCCTTCGTCGAGCGGGATTGGCCCCTTGGCGATGCGATCAGCGAGCGTCGACCCCTCGACAAGCTCCATGACGAGCGCCGGTGTGCCAGACGAATCGTCGACGCCGTGAATCTGCGCGATGTTCGGGTGATTCAGCGACGCCAGGACCTGCGCCTCGCGCTCGAACCGGGCGAGGCGGTCATGGTCTGTGGCGACCTCCGACGGCAGCACCTTGATGGCGACGTCGCGACTTAGGCGTGTATCGCGGGCGCGATACACCTCGCCCATGCCGCTGCTGCCGATCAGCGACATGATCTCGTAAGCGCCGAGGCGAGTGCCGGGAGCGAGACTCAAGCAGATGTCGGAGTGCGGGGATTATAGGCGACTTCGGCGACCGGCGGCGAAAACGGTAACCGGCTCTGGGAGTCGTCCAATGACGTCAAACGCTGGACGCAATACGAGACGCGTCGATAATCCTGAAATTCGTTGGCAGGTCTTCGAGCACTCGGCGAACCTTCGAGAGCGGATGTGCCGGAAACCGTTCGTCATATCGCTTGTCGTCAGACATGAATCGCAGTACCGACCGGTTCACGGCGCCATATTCCGGATCGTACGGATCTTGAGCCCATGACCGTTGATACTCTGCGACCGTCAACTGTCCCGAGTTCATGAGCTCCGCCGTGATGATGGCTTGGCGAACACCGGTTGTCCCAGTCTCTCCCGCGACCACCGTCCACACTAGATCGGAACGAGCCGGGGGCACCACGATCAACATGCCCGTGTAGATTGTGGGTCAAGCTACCGGTCGGCAGCGGCGAGCTGATCGACCAACTTTGGATTCGGCAGGCCGGGGTTGCGCGGTTGATCGTGGCCGTCGTAGATCAGCGTGGTGCCGCCGTCTTCGAGGCGATCCCGGTACGGCGCATTGGGCCCGACCGACACAAAATGACCGAGTGATTCCCGCCGCCGAAGTTCATTCCGGCCTGAAGGCTGAGGCCCTCCCATTGGCACAACTCGATGTGGGAGATGATTTCGTTGATCATGGACGCTGGGACACCGGCGGTTTCGGCCCGCCGCTTGGTGTGCCCACTGAATGATACCCGTCGAACGGCTGATTTCGGTGTCGTGCGCTTAGACCGTCCCGGTATAATCCGCGAGTTCCAACCAAAACAAGGGTGGCCCTCGCTCCCGGCACGCGGCTCGGCGCCTACGAAATCGTCGCGCTTATTGGCAGTGGCGGCATCGGGGAGGTGTATCGGGCACGCGATAGCCGTCTGAACCGCGACGTCGCGATCAAGGTGCTGCCGGCGGACGTCGCCGCCGACCACGACCGCCTTGCCCGGTTCGAGCGTGAGGCGCAGGTCCTCGCCTCGTTGAACCACCGAAACGTCGCCAACATCTACGGCCTCGAAGATTCATCCGGCACTCCCGCGCTCGTGATGGAGCTGGTCGAGGGGCCGACGCTCGCCGACCGCATCGTCAAAGGAGCCATTCACGACGCGTTGCCGATTGCGAAGCAAACCGCCGAAGGACTGGAGGCCGACGTGACGCCAGACGGGCAACGCTTCCTCATCAATGGGCCGCCCGCCGATCCGGGGCCGCCGATGACCGTGGTGCTCAACTGGAGCGAAGAGCTGAAGCAGCGCGTACCTGTGAAGTAGACGATGCCGCTCACGGTAGGATCACGCATCGGCCAATACGACGTTGTTGCGCTGCTAGGCGCAGGTGGAATGGGCGAGGTCTACCGCGCCAAGGACACCAAGCTCGGTCGTGACGTCGCGCTGAAGATCCTGCCCGCCTCGTTCGCCAACGACCCTGAGCGCGTGGCCCGCTTTCGCCGCGAAGCCCAAGCCCTGGCCTCGCTCAACCATCCCCACATCGCGCAAATCTACGGCCTGGAAGAATCGGACGGCACGCAGTTCCTCGTCCTGGAACTCGTGGACGGCGAGAGCCTCGACAAACGGATCGCACGCGGTCCCATTCCGGTCGATGAGGCGCTCGCCATCGCCAAGCAGCTCGCAGAGGCGCTCGAAGCCGCCCATGAGAAGGGCATCATCCATCGCGATCTCAAGCCGGCGAACATCGCGCTCACTAACGACAGTCAAGTGAAGGTGCTCGACTTCGGATTGGCGAAGGCTGTCGAGAGCACGAGCGGATCGGTCGATGCGATGAATTCGCCGACGATCACCTCGCCCGCGATGATGACCGGTATCGGCGTGATTCTCGGCACAGCGGCCTATATGTCGCCGGAGCAAGCGAAAGGTCGCGCAGCGGATAAGCGGTCTGATATTTGGGCGTTTGGCTGCGTGCTGTACGAGATGCTTGCCGGCAAGCGCCCGTTTGACGGTGAGGACGTTTCCGACACCTTGGCGGCCGTGTTGCGCAGTGAACCGGACTGGAGCGTGCTGCCGCCTACCACGCCGAGATCGATTCGTACGCTGCTTCGCCGGTGCCTCGGGAAGGTTCGTCGAAATCGGCTCGCCGATGCCGCTGACGCGCGTCTCGAGATCGAAGACGTGATGGCATCGCCGGAACTCACGTTGGGCGGGACGCCGGCTGCAGTCGCGCGTGGCACGCCCCCGTGGCACTGGGCAGTGCCGACCGTGCTGGCATCGCTGCTCGTGGGTGGCGGTGCAATGCGGCTCGTTTCGCGAACGGCCACCGAGAATCGGCCAGTAATGCACGTCTCGCTCGAGCTGCAGCCCGCCGAGCGTGTCGCCGACATGATGCCATCATCGGTCTCACCGCGGCCGGAACTCAGTCGCACCGCGATGGCGCTGACGCCCGATGGCCGCGGGGTGATTTTCGCCGGGGCGAAGGGCAGCCTGACGCAGTTGTTCGTCCGCCGGCTCGATCAGCCGCTGGCCACGCCGATCGTCGGAACCGAAGGGGCGGTCGGACCCTTCCTCTCGCCGGATGGCCAGTGGATTGGCTTCTGGGCTGACGGCAAGGTGAAGAAGGTACCACTCGCCGGCGGCCCCCCCATTTCTATCTGCGATGCGCTGAGCGCGGTAGGGTTATTTGGCGCGACGTGGGGCAGCCACGATACGATCGTCTTCTCCGTTACGTTTGGTCGCAACATGACCAGCGGCGTAGGTTTAATGAAGGTCCCGGCAGCAGGCGGGACCCCGCAGCCACTGACGACCCCTGATGCGGGCAACAAGGAGCTGCGACATTTGCTGCCGGCATGGTTGCCCGATGAGCGCGCCATTTTGTATACGGTCGCAACGACCGCCGACCTGAGCAGCGGCGCCCGCATCGTCGCGCAAACGATCGCGTCCGGCGAGCGGCACGTGGTCGTCGAAGACGCCACTGATCCCCGTTACCTGCCGAGCGGCCACCTGTTGTACATGAAGCTGGGGGTCCTCATGGCCGCCCCTTTCGACGCGACGAAGCTTCAGGTGACCGGGCCGGCCGTAGCAGTGCTCGACGGCGTCATGCAGGCGCTCAATGCTCCTAACGAAGCTACCGAGACGGGCGCCGGACAGTTTGCCGTCTCCACCTCGGGGACGCTGGTCTACATCGGCGGCGGTATCTTTCGTGACCTGAACCGCCAGTTGGTATTGGTTGACAGGCACGGCACGGAAGCGCCGCTCAAAGAACCGCCGGCGTCAGTCCTCGCGCCGCGGATCTCCCCAGACGGGCAGCGTGTGCTGTACGCGCGCAGGCGCGCGGCCTCCCGCGTGATGGACACGCGGATCTACGACCTCAGACGTGACACCAGCGTACGGCTGGGGCAAGACGAGCGCGGCCAGGCCGTCTGGTCGCCCGATGGTCAGCGGGTGTTTGCGACACGTCGGAGCGACGCGGCAACGGGACAGGTCGTGTTGTCAGTTGACGGGCGCACGCTCGAGGAGATCAACACGCCGCCGAGCCTCTTCCCGTCTTCCTGGTCATCTGGCGGTAATCTCGTGATCTTGGGCTCGACAAGCGGAGCGTGGGTGGTCCCAATGGACGGCGTTCGGCAGGCGCACATCGCCGTCGAGGAGCGCACAGCCAGGTGGCCGGTGCTGTCTGACGACGGTCGCTGGATCGCGTACGGGTCGAATGAATCAGGGCGTTCTGAGATCTACGTGCAGCCGTTTCCGGGACCAGGTGAGAAAGTCCGGATCTCTCAAGAAGGCGGCACTGAACCTGTATGGTCGCACAGTGGCGAACTGTTCTACCTTCAAGGACCGGCCCTCGCTTCCGACTCGGCCGTGGCAGTCATGGCGGTCACCGTCGGCACAAATCCCGGATTCACCGCAGGAAAGCCGACCATGCTCTTCAGCGGGAACTACGTGAGAACAATTCCCATTAGGAACTTCGACGTATCACCCGACGGTCAACACTTCGTGATGGTGAAGCCCGTCATGGAGGCGCAACTGCCGATTACCACGATGAGTCTCGTGGTCAACTGGACCGAGGAGCTGAAAGCGCGCGTGCTGACGAAGTGACGATGCCGTCGGAGTGGCGATGACACGAACGGTGGGAAGAGCTTGTACCGGTCGACAACGGTGATGGCTCACAATGCCTCACCATCGTCATTCAGTGAGCCGGTCGTACACAGAGTATCCTCGTGAAACGAGGACCAAATTTGCGTGTACGCAATCAGGATGTCCTGGCTTCGTGTGTCACGTGCGAAAGTTCAGAAGGTTGCTTCGGTTCGTGGGTTCTCACCTGAAAGGTCGCGAGGATGGAAGCGCTTGGAACGGCCGTCTACGGGGAAAGCTCGATCTTGCGGATTCGAGCATCTCAGTCCTCGACTTCGAAAACTCGGTTTTTGACGCCGCAGTCTCACTGGCTCGGACGACCGTCGCGCGTGGGGTTGAGGGTGAGTTCACCGATTTGAGAGGACCTTTCAATGCGCGAAGCCTGCAAGCGGTCGCAACTGACCTTCCGCACTGGACCTTCCGCAGTTTAGTCACCCTCACTGGTGCGCAGATCGATTCTGCGGGGACGCGGAGCGCCGCCGCCGCCTCGTGGACGACCACGGCAATCGACTTACCTACGAACAGGGTTCGCGCAAGCAATGTGGGCGGGCCACCATGGACATTTACCACCCCGAGGACCACGACGAACCGAACGCGCCGAAGGAGAAACGGTCAGAACATTATCCGAACGAACCGTCCAACGCCCGGATCCTGAAGGAATAGTACGCCCCGCCAGAGTTCAGTCACCGCGACGCCCCGTCTCCTTGGTCGTGGGGTACGAACACCGTCAGCGTGTGCGTCGTGGTACCTCCCGAATTCGTGCACGTAATGGTGATCGTGTAAATGCGTCCGGAGCCGCGCCCCTCACGTTCGGCGGAGAGCATGACGTGATGCGCGTCCACGATGATCCACTCGTCAGACGCCGGCTCGTTACTGCTCACGCTCAATGTGCATGTAGACTCGCAATTCGATGTCGCGTTGTAGTTGATCGCAACGTTCACAAATTTGTGATTGGGCGGCCATAAGACGTCGGGCGATGCGGACGCGTCACTGATGACGGGCGGCGGGCAGCCGCAGTTCGGAAACTTAAAGCTCGCGATGCGCGTATGCCAGTTGAATGCGCCGGTCGAGGGCTCATATTGATTGGTGTACCAAAACGTGCAGTCATCCACGGGATCGATTTGCAAGGCGCTGTAGTCGCCCCAACGGTGTACGCTGTTGACTTGTGATCCGAGTCCAGCGATGACCGTTGCCTCGCTCTGCAATGTGCCCGGCGGATCGGTGGGCACGCGCCCAGTGTACATGATGCTCGGAAAAAGGCTTGACGAAGACACACTGTAGCCAAGCGCGATATCACCGGATTGATCCGTGGCGATGCTCCCCATCCATCGAGTGCTCGCGTCCGGAGCGAACGTGCCCGATTGAAAGACAGTTATCGCACCGTTCGGGTCGTGCAATTCGTACCACCGAACGCCTGTGCTGATGGAATGGTTCGTCACCAGCGATTCGTGGGTTTGAAAGTTGCGATACGCCAACCGGTACATCAACCGATCTCCGAGCGACTCGAGTGTTTCTCCTGGCGTCGGCTGTGGAACGCACTGGCCACGGAAGAAGCCGTTGCACAGCGGTGTGAATGGGGCGACCGCTATAGATGTCGGCCCGGTGAACGTGGAACTCTCGGGCGTTGTGAAGTCTACTTGGAACTTCCAGAGGTTCAGCTTGTTAACGCCGAAGTTCAGGTAGAAATTTGGTGAGCCATTCGGCGGGAGAGCCGAGCCATCCAAGTCAGACGGCAATAATCCCCCGAATGCCGGACTGAGTTGAAAGCAGATTTGCGTCGCCGGAGAGCCCACAAGCATCTTCGAGCGATCCAATGCGCACGCTTGTGAGCCCAGAAAGGCTCCTGTAACGAGATTGAACATGTTGTACGAGGCATAGTAGCCGTCCGGCCATACACCAATCTTTGGATAGTCATTAAAGTTGGCATAGGTGAACTGATACCGATAATAAGATCCAGTCGCATCTGATGTGGTGGAGACGGCTATACACGTGCTAAACGGTCCGAATGGGAACACGTATTCTAACTGCGAGATTACCCAGCGATCCGCGATGCGGTCGTAGTTTACAATCGGATCGCCGCCATCTCTGGTCGCGCAGGGGCCGCCAAAGTCCGCCCAGAGTGTATGGATGCGCGCCGGTCCCAACAAAAGCGTTCCCGTCTTGCTGAAGACCGCTAACTCGAGGTTCACGATCTGAACGTATTGCGTGAGGCCCGCTGCGCCATTGGTGTCTGGCGGTGCAATCCTATCAGTGGAGATGCCTTCAAAATTCTGGCTTTCGGTCGCAGCCAGACTCGGACCGGGCGAGATTTGCAGGACGGGGTCTCCTAGATCCGGTTCAGACACTTCCGCCAGTGGCGGAATCGCCATCAGCGGAATTAACTGTAGAGCGTCCGGCGCCGGTTCCGCCGCGGCTGCCGCGACCAGATCCCGCAACGGCGGCGACACGTCGTTTTGAGCCGATTGGCTGATGCTTACCTGCGCGTAAGAGGCGAAAGCCGAAAACAACGTGATGCCGAGAGTCCCGGCACTTGTGAGAATTGCAGCTGTGATGTTCATCGTCGTGTGCCTCCTGCCTGACGCTCTTTCCTGGCTCAAATTCTGACTCTCGTTGGTGCTAATCGACGCCTCTACCCCCGGCTGACGGCTTCACACAGCTATGCAGTGCCATCAGATGTGTCTTGTTGCTTAATGGCGGAATCTCGCGCTTGGCGTTATTCAATCTTAGTTACCATAATCGACGCTCTTTGGACCCAGAAACGCAAGACGGTGGTGCTTTCGCCGGTGCCCGGATCAGTAGCGCGAGTCGGATCGCCGAGCACGTCACGGTCAGACATGACGAACGTGCTCCCAGACGCACTGGCAATGGCCTCCGAAATGATCTGTCGATCTTGACTCGAGATCATGATGGGACCGGCTTGCGCCGGATGCGGGAACGCAAGGACCGAAATAGGTACGCCGAGAGCCAGCGAAAGGACAAATGCGTTCCGCATTGACGGTCTCCGAGCGCGGCTTGGCAAAGGAAGTGCCATGATTCAGGCATCCTGAAGTTGGGCGGTCGTGACTCCGAGGCGTTTGTGAGTCCTACGAGTCTGCCCTTTTGGAGCCGGCGCCAGACCCGTTTTGCGCGCGCCTCAAGCGTCACGTCCACTCGCGCCCGTTGCGCGCGACAAAACACGTCGGACGAGAGGCTTGCAGACTGGACTCATTCGCGGTGCGCGAGCTGAAGACCGCTACGCCCAAACACGGGAGGGACGTAGCGCCCGCAGCTTCGGGTGGGTCCTCCTCGATGAACTCGGCCGGCGACGGTGGATGCGTCGACAACGCCGATTGCGGGTGCCGAATTGCATCGGCGTTCCCACTCGGAAACCTTTTGGCGGGTTCAGACGAAGCTGGGACAAAGACAAGCCGACTGCGCCTCGAGGTCGGCGAGCGGTCGGAAAGTCGAGCAACATCGCCTTCGCGACGGGCGTCATCTTTGCCCGTCTACTCACTCGATACGCATGCCTTTGCGCAGGACGTGAGGAGGTCGCGACCTTTCGGGCGGGCCAGACGATGGCAACGCTGACCTTTGGGATCGCCGCCGCCGATTTCCAGGATCCATCTTCGGTCAACCGCTCACGGCCACGGTGAACGGCGTGGTCAGTCAGTGCCTCCCTGACGGGGCAGTTGAACAGTCTCGATCTCAGGGGCCCGACGGTGCGTTTCTTCTCGATCGAGCTCAATCCCGCGATCGACTTGCCGGAATCGAGCCACGCGCTCGGGATCGTTGGTGAACGAGGCTGGCAGAATCTGGAGGGCGACGTCGTGGTGTCGGTGCAATAGTGCCATCAGGTGAGATCAATCCACCCAGGGGGACGCTGATTAGCTCGTACTCGGTGTGCGCCTCATAAATGAATCCAGCCAATTCGATTCGATCCCTTTCGGGAATCAGCCGGAAGCACAGTCCAACCACTTGCGCCGCTCAGCTCGGGATTCGGATCGAGGCCATGGCCCTGCGGGCAGTACCAGCTGCTCGAATCGAAGGAAAGTGCCACGTGATTCTCTGACCACGCCGCCGGGCACCGACCAGTGCCACAATCTGGTAGAAGCCGAAGCGCGTGCCGTCGGACATGCGCATCAGTGCGGCCTGTCGGCGCGGCCCTGTCAAGGTCCCAGCAGCTTTTTGTATTCGAGCCGTGCCGAAATCAGGATCGGCACGTTGGCATCGGCGGACTTCCAGTTGTCGAAGAATTGCTCGTAGGCCTTCCGCGCTTCGTCCGTCCGTCCGAGTTCCACGAGCGCGCGGCCATAGAACAGCGGCGCCAGCGCCGCGCTCCTCGAGATATCCGGACGCCGGCTGTCGATAATCTCCTTGAATCGTGCCGCCGCGACTTCGGGGCTTCCCTCGGCGAGCTTGGCCCAGCCGATCCAGAAGCGGCCGGAGATGTCGTCGTCGCTCGTAGGCAGCGGCAGCGCATCGGCCGCGCCCTTTTCGCCACTCCCGACACCGATCGTGGCAGAGACCGTCTGGAACATGCGTTCGATCTCCGGACTCGCTGCAGCTGGCAAGGATCGCCGTGCGTCATCCAGCATCTTACGCGCACCGGCCGCGTCCCCGACGGTTCCGAGTGTCCCGGCGCCACTGAGCAACGTGTTGATGCTCCGGTCGAGCGTGAGCGATTTCTGCATCTCGGCGCGAGCGGCGGGCTTGTCGCCGACTACGGCGCTCGCCTGCGCGACCGCGGCCCACAGGTTTGCCGCCGACCCCTTGAGGCCAGTCTTCGCGATCGACTCAGACTCGTACTGCGCCGTCAACTCGCGCGCCCGCGCCAGCTGGCCCCGATACGTCGCAACGGCAACTTGTACGGGCAGCAGCAGGAAACCGTCCGAGAACCGGCGCGCCGCCTCGAGCTGTCGAGCCATGTCCGCGTCGTCTTTCCTCAAGCACGCGATCATGTAGAGCTCCGAGCGGAAGGCGCTCGAATCGAGACCGTGTGCGATCGCCGTCTCCGCCGTCTGGCGCGCCTCGTCGAGCTTCCCAAGTGCCACGTACGAGTCCGCAAGGTTGGCGTACGGCAGCGGCTCGTCCGGCGCGAGCCGGATCGCCGTCTGGAACTCCGGCGTCGCCTTGGCGTGCTCGTTTCGTTGCTGATACACGTTCGCCAGATTGGTGTGCGGCACGTAATCGTTGGGATATGTTTGAATCCAGACCTGGTACGTGTCGACCGTCTTCGCGAGGGAGTACTCCACGACCGTGTAGTACCGCGCGACGATGTAGAGCCGTTCCGGCTCGCTGACGCGGTCCTTCATCTGATATGCCTTGCGGATCTCGTCAACCGATGACTGGCGCTCCCCGAGATTGCTGAGCACGGTGCTGAGCCGCGCGTGCGCCAGGGCGAAGTCGGGATCCTGTTCGATCGCCTTTCGGAAAAAGGGGAGCGACGCCGAATCGCCCTGACGCCGACGTGTCGCCAAGCCCAGGCTGTACGATTTGAGCGCGTCGAGCGACTTGGTTGTCGCCTCCTGAATTGGCGCGTCGTACTTTGCGATCGACGCGAGCGATTCGCCGAGGCCGCGACGCAATTGGCCTGCCGCGTTGCCGAGCGCCGTCAGGACCTCCTCCTGACTCGCGGCCTGGACCTGGCGTTTGTCGATCGTGTCGCCGGTGCGGCAATTCGTCGCGTCGAGCGTGATCACATAGCTCTTGCCCAGCGGTGAAATCGACCCGGAAATCATCGCCTTGCTCGCCGTCCTCTGACAGAGGTCGCGCGCCACCTCCGGCGTCAGCTTGTCGCCGCGCCCGCGCCCCATCAAACGCAGCGTCCCCTGCACGCGCTGATCGGGCAGCACGCTCAGAAACGGTGATTGCCGCAGTTGCACGTCGAGCGCTTCTTTCAGGGTGTCGTCGAACATGGTGTTGCCGGTGCTATTCGCGAAGTCGGCAATCACCACCGAGTCCCGCTCGGCGAATGCGCGCGGTCGGCCGCCGTACAGGTACGCGACCGCTGCGCCGACGGCGACGACGCCCGTGGCCGCAAGCACCCACCGTTTGCGGTGATGGGGTAACGCACGACCGGGCGGCGAGGCCGTTACGACGGCCGAATCGGACGTGAGCTTGAGACGTTTCAGGTCAGTGCGGATATCGGCGGCGGTCTGATAACGCAGGTCGCGGTCCTTTTCCATCGCCTTCGCGACGATGTGATCGAACTCGACGGGAACCGACCGATTCAGCGTCGATGGCGCAGGGGGCGTGCGAGCGAAGAGTGCCTCCAGTGTCGCGACGGGCGTCGAGCCGGCGAATGGCTGAACTCCGGTGGCCATCTCGTACAGAACGACGCCGAACGAGAACAGATCGCTCCGCGCATCGCTCTGAGAGCCGCGCGCCTGTTCCGGCGACATGTATGCGACTGTCCCGAGCGTCGTCCCGAGCGTCGTCGCATGATTCCTCACAACCTGTGTCGCGTCTTCGCCGCCAGGGACGTTCGCGCTGACAGGAGCGATCTTGGCAATGCCGAAGTCGAGCACCTTGGCTTGGCTACGGTCGGTGATGAACACATTCGCCGGCTTGATGTCCCGGTGGACGACACCCTTTGCGTGGGCGGCGTCAAGCGCGTCTGCCACTTCGATGGCGAGATCGACGACGCGGCCGAACGGCAGCGCACCGCGGGCGATCTCGTCGTTTAGCGTGCGCCCGTCGAGCAGCTCCATGACGAGCGCAGGCGCGCCGGTCGAGTCATCGATGCCGTGGATCTGGGCGATATTGGGATGATTCAGCGACGCGAGCACCTGCGCTTCGCGCTCGAAGCGGTCGAGACGGTCTTGGTCGCCGGCGACATCGGACGGCAGCACTTTGATGGCGACGTCGCGGTTCAAGCGGCTATCGTGCGCCCGATACACCTCGCCCATGCCGCCGCTGCCAATCAGCGACTGGATCTCGTAAGCGCCGAGGCGGGTGCCGGGACTTAGGCCCAAACTGGACCGTTGTGGTGTCGCATTATACCGAGCGCATAGCGGCCCGCGCACCGCAGAGCTCGGTCGCCGGGAGTGGTGGGCCGCTGCACGATCGGGCGTCGCGGGACTCTCCGTCCGCAGGTTTTCAGCGGTCCTCCACGGACACCAGCACGCGTCGGTTCCTGTCGAGCCGTGATGCGGCCAAGGGCCTCGATGTCAACCGCTCCGTCGTGCATCGCTGGCGTCGGTTACAGCGACAGGCGATTCGCTGCCGTTTGAAAACTAGAGACTGTCGTAACTCAGACAACTGCACGCTACAGGTCTAGTCTGAAACACGTACTCGTCCGAGGCCTCGCGGCATTTCGGGTTGCTGAAGGGGGTCGTTCCGTCAGTGGAAAGGACCACGTGACGATACGGAATTTCAAGCTGCATCGTCGAACACGACTTGGATTCGCCGACACACGAGCTGTGAAGCGCGGCTGCTATCACGACAAATCCAATGTATCGAGCAACAGTGCGACGGCTGCTCAGTGTCAGTTCAGCCATCCAGTCACTCAGTCGGCCGTCGCGGTCTCAGTTGCGGGCCCGCGCGCGAAATGCGCCGATGGCGACGATGGTGCTCGTCGTCACGCCGGCCGGCACCCAACTTCGGGACTCAAGCCCGAACAGGATGCTGAGCGCCGCTCCCACCGCGAAGCAGACGCAGAACGCGCCAATCGCTCGGTAGACCCGTCGCATGCCGAGATGACTCTACCCCTTGCACGAGGATTTCCGCACGCTGCGACGCTGAATGGCGTGCAGACCTGTTCGACTGCTGAATCCGCCGCCGCCGTCGCCCGCCCAACGGGGCGACCGAGGCGTCAGGATGGCCGGGTGTTCGGATCGCTCAGCCCCCACGACAAAGCGTCCTACCACCGCGGGGTGACCCTCCTGGCTTCGGTTGGGGAATTTCAAAGCCTTCGGATGGGCGCAGCTCCGCCTGTTGAGCGGCATCAACATGATGCTCAACGAATCCCTGGAAGCGTTTGCCGACATCTCGCCTCATGACCCGAGCCGCCAACTTCGGCAACAGCGACATCACCAGGATTATTGAGGAATCCCTTTACGACCATTTCAGGAGTTCCTTTACCGCTACGTAGGATGATGGCCAAGGGAACCACCGCGGTCGTCACTCTCTCGCCGGCCATAAACCGACAACTTGCGACCACAGTTTGTGCAGGTCAGGTTAAGCGGAGGTCCGATTTTATTGGTCGAACATGATGAAGTGCCGCGCTCTCTCGAACTGAGGTACGGGCGCACGATACCTATCCTGTGCTGAACGCGGGGTGCCATTGCCCTGACGGCGGCATCCGCGGGGTTATTCGCACCGCAGCGAAACGAGCGGATCCACGTTCGTCGCGCGCCGCGCCGGCACGAGCGCCGACAGCGCCGCCACGGCTGCGAACAGCGTAGTCGCCGCCGCAAACGTCGGCGGATCGAACGGTCGAACGCCGAAGAGTGACGCCGCGAGCAGCCGCGTCGCCGCGATCGTTCCGGCCAAACCGATCGCCGCGCCGGCGACCACCGGGAGCGTCGCGCGCTGGAGCATCAGCATGACGATCCGCTGTGGCGTGGCCCCGAGCGCAATCCGGATGCCGATCTCCAGACGGCGCTGCCCGGCTGCCTGCGAGACGATGCCGTAAATGCCGCTGAGCGCGAGCGCCAGCGCCACGGCCGCGCAGACGGTCAGCAGGAGCGTCGCGAACATGCGCTCGGCCAGCGACGCCGAGATCAGCTCGGTCATCGTCCGCACCTCGCTGACGAACGCTTCGCGATCAACGTCGGCAAGGCGCGCGCGCACGTCGGCGATCGCGCTCCGCGAATCCCCCGCGGTGCGTGCGAGGAGCGTCATGGCGCTCTCCGGAAAAATGCCGTCCGGCAGATAGATCTCCAGGTCGGGCGGCGCGTCGAGGCCGGAGTAGCGAACGTCCGCAGCGACGCCCGCCACCGTGACCCATTCGTTCGGATTGTAGGCCTCCTGGAGCCGCCTTCCGATCGCGCGCTCCCCGGGCCAGTAGCGCGCCGCCAGCGCTTGGCTGACGATCACGAACTTCGGGTGGCCGCGCGGCCCGTCATCGTCGCGCTCATCGAAGGCGCGGCCGTCGAGAAGCGGAATCTTCATCACGCGGAAGTAGTCGGCGCTGATCACGCGCAGCCGGGCGAGCGGCAGATCGGCAGGGGGCGTCGGCGGCATGCCCTCGACGGAGAACGCGGTCCAGAAGCCGCCCTCGCGCATCGGGACGCCTTGAATGGCGGCAGCGTCGCGCACCTGGGGCAGCGTCTTGATCGCGGCGATCGCGTCCCGCTCGAACAGCACATTGTGCTGCCAGTCGAACTTGTTGTTGGGCAGCGAAATCGTCATCGTCAGCACATGGCGTGGATCGAACCCGGGATCCACCCGCATGAGGCGCTCCGCGCTTCGGAGCAGCAGGCCGGTGCTCACCAGCAGGACGATCGTCAAGGCGACCTGCATCGTCGCGAGACCGTCGATCGCGCGCCGCTGCCAGCGACCGCCCGTCTGCCCGCGCGCGTTGAAGCCAGCGGCGCCGAAGGGGCGCCCGCTCGCCATCCACGCGGGCACGAGCCCGGTAAGGCACGCGGTCAGCACGGCCGCCGCGATGACGAATCCGAGGACTGTTCCGTTCACGGTCGCGTGATGGATGAGCGGCACGCGCACCGGAAACCACGGCACGAGCAATGCGACGCCGGCCGAGGAGGCCACACCGCCGACCGCCGCGGCCGCCAGGGCGATCGCGAGCGATTCGATGAAGAGCTGCCGTACCACTCGCGCACGGCTCGCGCCGAGCGCCCAGCGGATCGCCACCTCGCGTTGTCGGCCGAGGCCTCGAGCCAGAAGCAGTGTGGACACGTTGCCGCACGCGATCAGCAGAACCAGCCCGGTGCCGCTCGCAAGCAGGAGCACGATGCGCCTCGCGTCGCCGGCGATTTGCCGGCGCAGCGGAACGACGCGGACGCCCCAACCCTTGTTGGTGTCGGGAAAGGCCGCCGCCAGATGACTGGCGATCGCGTCCATCTCCGCCTGCGCGCGCGCGAGCGTGACGCCCGGCCGCAGTCTGGCCACCACGTCGAGCCCGCGTTGGTAGCGCATGCCGCCTGGCCGGTGTTCGGGTAGCCAGAAGTCCACCATGCTGTCCACGCCTTCGACGCCCAGGTTGAAGTCAGCCGTGAGCGGCGGAAAGTGGACGTCCTCTTCAGCCGCGCCGACAACGATGTGCGGCGTGGCGCCGACGCGGCCGAGGTTGATCATGCTGACGTCCAGCGTGGATCCGACGAGCGATCGATCGCC
>JBPYEE010000648.1:0-7238 GCA_051985095.1 Vicinamibacterales bacterium
GCGTCGGTTTCGAGCAGATCGACGTATTCCCACGGGATGACGCGCGGCGGGATCCGGTCGAGCAGCGTGCGGAGCGTGAACGAGGGCACGAGCCCCTTGGACAGCCGGCGGATTGCCCCTCGCGCGCCGACATCGACGGCGACCACGTTCAGGAGCAGGTGGCTGTTGACCGGGGTCAATTCGAGTTCGACGTCGTTGACCCGGACGACTTTGCGCCCGTGGACGTCGATGATCTGTTGATCGAGCAGGTCGCGCTTGAGCAGCAGCACGCCGTCGGACGGCGTATACCGCTCCCAGGACGACGGATCGGTGAGCGCGCGGACGGTCGCTCCGACCGATTTGAGCGCGCTCGGCGCGAGGGCGCGGTCGCCTTCGGGCGTCTTCACGATCAGACAGGCGATGCGTGTCGGATGTTCCTGGGGCGTGACGGCGATTTCGCGGACGCGTCCCCGGACGACGCCATTGGCGTCGCGAACGGGAGCCCCGAGCATCTCCGATAACGCGATGAACGACATGGACCAGACCCGGACGATCAAGGACCTGGGAGGTGGAGAGCGGGCGGGCCGACATCCTCACTCGTCCAAGCTTCAGCACCGCGCCCCGTAAAGGCGCGACGTCGCGGCTGTCTGGGCTTCGACGTCGCTCAGCCTAGCCACATTAGGAAAACCCTTGTGCCGGGAGTTCCTGTTCTACCCCGGGCGGTCTCTCTCGAAACCGGAAGGGGCAGTGGCCTGTATGTTGCGCGGGAGCCTCGCCTACCGAGGACCTTCGTTCCGAGTGTCGCCCCACGATCGCGACACTGTCAAGCGGAAATCACGCGTGTCAGTGGTGATGATGGTCGATGACGCCGTTCGGCCGCCATCGGAGGAACGCGTGATACGAATGCGATCCGGCCCAATCGGCGAGCAGGTCCGCCGACATGTGATAGAAGGTCACGTCGGCGCCGAAACCGACGCGGCCGGCGCGGCCGTTCAGAACGTCGCGCACCGCCCCGAGCGTCAGCGCATCGATGTGTGAATACACGAGCGGGTGCACGTACGCAGGCCCGTCGTAGCCGAGGGCGAGAATCTCTTTCTCGGACACCTCGGCGCGTCCGTAAAGCGACGTCAGGGGCGTGGCACGCAGATCCCACTCGAACAGGAAGTTGTCGGAGACGCCGTTGATGACGACGGCGTCGCGGTTCTGGCCCCAGGCGAGCGTGGCCGACAGCGGGTGCGATCCGACCAGGCCGTCGAAGGCCGCCGACGCGGTGATCCGCGTCTGATTGTAGGGTTCGAACCACTCGGGCGTGTGGAGGTGGCCGGCGGACACCTGCGCGCTCCAGGGGCCCATGTGCCATCCCAGCCGCGCCGAGTACGAATCAAGCCTCGGTCGGTCGATGTTGTAGCGGTTTTCGTCCGGCTCTTCACCGCGGAAGGCGGACGCCTGGACGGTGAACTCGCCGACATCGACGCCGGCCGTCACCACGCCGTAGGAGGTGTGCGTCGCGTCGAGCCAGTGGTGCGAGAGCGGCGTCTGGGGATTGTCGCGCGCCGATTCGCGGTGCATGAACGGAATCGGGCCCAGGGCCGGCGCCCCGACCAGGTCGGCCGCGAACGTGTATGCCACCGTCGGCCGCACGATGCGGTACGACGCGCCGAGCGCCATGATGAGGTCGTGGGGGTGCTGGACGTTCTCCAGCGGAATCTGCTGATAGCTCTCGCCGGTCTGGAAGAGCTGCGGTGACCCGCCGACATTCACCCGCCGCGCCGGCGGGTCGCCACTGTACACCAGGTAACCGACGGTCAGCGGCTCGAGCGAGATCATGGTGTCGATGGTGAGACTGCCGGCCTTGTCGGTGCGTGTCCCATCCAGCATGAACCAGTTCTGCGATTCCCACGCGCTGAAGTCCGCAAAACGCCGCTGCTGATAATTGAAGCCGGCGAACACGCTCGCGTCGGTCGCCCAGCTCCACTGCTGTGCCAGTGCCGGGTGGCCCGCCGCACACACCGCGGCCAGTGCGGATCTGACGATCCAACGCGACCATTGGGACATGGGTCGGTCCGCCTAGGATATATCGACGGTGGCGTGCACGAGGAACCCAGCTGCCCGCTCCGCGCGTCGAACCGTGGCGTATACTGACGTGACCGCTGCACCGCTGTCGTGAGCCGACCGAGCGAAGCCTTTCTCGATCACTCCAGGCGATCCTGCAGACGTGTGAACAGCCCTTCGGGGACAGGAGTGACGAATGGGCCGCAAACTCTTCGTAGGCAACCTCTCATACAACACCGACGAACAGCGCCTTCAGGGCTTGTTCGAGGCGATCGGGCCGGTGGATTCCGTGAGCGTCGTGCGGGATCAAATGACCGGCCGGGCACGCGGATTCGCCTTCGTCGAAATGCAGACGGACGAAGCCGCGCGCGCAGCGATCGAAAAACTGAACGAGACCGAACTCGACGGCCGGCGGATTGCCGTGAATGAGGCTCGCCCGAAACCACAGGGTAGCGGCGGCGGTGGCCGCGGCGGCGGCCGCGGGTTCGGCGGGGGCGGACGACGCGATTACCGGTGACGACCCTCGTGCCGGTGCGACCCGGCCAGCAACGGCGGAGCTATGCTGCGACGGCGCGGATCGCTCCGGGGTGACGCGCTAGAATGGGGTTAGGAACGCGAGGATGCGTTCGCTGATTTTGATGAGCGCGCTGCTGGCAGCATCGAGCGCGGCTGCCCAGCAGAGCCGGCCGGCGCCGCCGGCACCAGCGCCGGCCGCGCCGGCCACAACACCCGCGCCCCCCACAATTCTGTCGTTTCCTCCGTTGATGCCGCCGGTCGCCGGCGGGCTGACCGGGGGTGTCCCCTTTACGCCACCTTCGGCCGTGCCCCCGCGAGACATCTACCGAGTGCCTCCCGGACAGCCCTTCATCACCCCGGGGCCGTCGTGCGCCGGGTTCAATTGCGCGACCTATCTGGCAGGTGTTCCACAGCTCGAGCCCTCGCAGCCGGGGGCCGCCGCTGAGACGGGGAGCGGCATGCTGCGGCTCGATGGGACGCCGGCTGATGCCCAGGTGTTCATCGATGGCGTCTACGTCGGAGTCTTGCGGGACATCGAAGCTCAGCGCGTCGTCGTCCTGCCCGAAGGCGTGCACCACGTCGACTTCCGCGCCGCCGATCATGAGCCCGCGTCGATCGACATCCGCATCGCCGCGCACGACACCGTCACGTATCGCGTCGCGCTCGAGCCGGCGCGGCCGCGTCCGACGCCGCCCCGGCCGCCCCAGACGGCGCCCACACACATGTATGTGATTCCGAACTGCTACATCGGCAACGTCCCGCCGCGAGCGACTCGGCTGCCAGCCGGCTGCGACATCAAACGCGTGCAGGTGTTGTAGGCTGAGATCGGATGGGACGCCGACTACGCGCCGTCGTGGCTGCCGCCTTCTGCGCGGTCATCGCCTGTGCGTTTCTCGACGCGCAGAGTACGCGCGATCGTTCGACCGGCGGCGAGGGGGCTGCGGCACCCGCGGAGGCGCCGACGTTCCGGACCGAAGCCAGACTGGTTGTCCTCCACGCCACGGTCAAAAACAACCGCGGCCAGCTGGTGACCGACCTGACACGGGACGCCTTCACCGTCACGGAAGACGGCAAGCGGCAACCGATCGCGCTGTTTCGAAACGACGATGTGCCGGTGTCGATTGGGCTGCTCATCGACAACAGCGGCAGCATGCGGGCCAAGCGCGCGAAAGTCGAGGCAGCGGCGCTGACATTCGTGCGTGCGTCCAATCCGCTCGACGAAGTCTTTGTCATGAACTTTGCCGACAAGGTCCGCGTCGATGTGCCGATGACGAACGACATCCGGACGCTCGAAGCCGGAATCTCGCGCGTGGATTCCATCGGCGGGACGGCGATGCGCGACGCCATCGACGCCGGCGAACGGTATCTGACGGACCACGCGACACGCGACCGCCGCGTGCTGCTCGTCGTGACCGACGGGAACGACAACGCGAGCGACCGTCCGGGGTCGCAAATCCAGCGGCTCGCCGAGGAGCGGGGCGTATCGATCTATGCCGTCGGGCTGCTCAACGACGAGGATCCGTCGAAGGCTCGCGAGGCGCGTCACGAGTTGAACCAGCTGGCGGGCACGACGGGCGGCGCCGTGTACTATCCCGCCGGCGTCGATGAAATCGACGGCGTCGCGCTCGACCTCGCGCGACAGATTCGGACGCAATACACAATCGCGTTCGCTCCGGCGCATCAGGCCCGGGATGGGTCGTACCACCGCATCAAGCTCAGTGCCAGCGGTCAGGGCCCGCTGACCGTTCAGACCCGCACCGGGTACCGGGCCGTCGCAGGAGACGACACCTCGCTCGCGGCCCAGGCCGGGGCCGCGTCCGCGTACCGCGTGACGCACACCTACACACTCGGTGGCGAGGGCAGCTGGGACTACATCGTTCCCGATCCGGCGACTCACCGTCTCTTCATCGGGCGGCAGAACAGGGTCATGGTCGTCGACCAGAACGACGGCAAGCTGCTCGGTGAAGTCACCGGCATTCAAGGCGCGCACGGTACCGCGATCGCGTCCGCAACCGGACACGGGTTCGCGACGTCCGGCAACGATCGGACCGTGGTCATGTTCGATCTTCAGACGTTCAAGACGCTCGGGCGAATTCCGGCGGCCGAGGACACCGACGCGATCATCTTCGACCCGGCGTCGAACCGTGTCTTCACGTTCAACGGCGACGCGCACTCCTCGACGGTGATCGATCCAGGACAGGGCGCGTTGATCACGAACATTCCGCTCGGCGGCAAACCGGAATATGGAGCGTCGGCCGGTGATGGCAAGGTGTACGCGAATCTGACGGATACCAGCGAAGTCGTCGAAATCGACGCCAAGTCGGCGACCGTGTCGCGCCGCTGGCCGACCGCGCCATGCCGGCAGCCGGTCGCCATGGCGATCGACCCGGCGCATCATCGGCTCTTCAGCGGGTGCCGGAGCGGGCTCCTGGCGGTGTCTGACTATCAAACGGGCCGCGTGGTCGCGACGGTGCCGATCGGCCAGGGCGTCGACGGCACCGGCTACGACCCCGCCGCGGGCGACGTGTTCGCGTCGAACGCCGACGGCACGCTGACCGTGATCCACCAGGACGCGCCCGATCGATACCGCGTCGTCCAGACGGTGCCGACGCCGCAGTTCGCGCGCAATATGGGGCTCGATCCGACGAACCACCGCATCTTCATCGTGTCGGCGAAGTTCGGCGCCGCGCCCGCCGGCGGACGCGGTCGCGGTCCCCTGCTGCCTGACACGTTCGCGCTGATGGTCATCGAGCGCGATCCGCCGGTTCGCTGACGTCCAGACGGCCGGCGGACGACGCGGCGTGACGCGAGCCGTCGTCAGCGCCGACTCGCGTCGCCCCGTGCCTCCCGCTTCGTCGTGTCGGTGTCGCCGTTCAGATCGGCGCGCTTCATCACCACGCCGCAATCGAGCAGCGTCCGCGTCCGGGTGATCGCGTCGAAGAACGTTGCCGAGCCACGTGATCGCCGCCGGGATCGCACGGGTGCGTGCTGTTCAGCGCGCCCCCCTTCGGCCGTGCGGATTGGCGCGGGGCTGGACCGCCGATCCGTTCCGCTTCACGATCGCGTAATAGCTCACCGCCAGCGAACCAGCCAGGGCGAGCCCCGCCCCGACGTAGGGCGATGTCGCCGAGCGACCCTCGATCAAGAACCAAATGGTCCACGACACGAGCGGGAACATGGCCAAGCCGATGAGAACGGCCCACCACGTGAATCGCATGATCGGCCACCCGTAGAGGATCACCAGGGCTGTGAACACCCACCGCTCGAGCAGCGTCCCACGAATGGGGCGCATCAGTCCGCCGATCCAAAGGATGACCAGGAACCCAACGACGGGGTAGGCGAGTGTGCACACGCGGCGGACACTGGCGTTCATAGCACCGCCTTCAGCTGCTCGATGGTTTCGATGCCGCACGCGGTCTTCGTGGGCCGCGCGTCGACTCGTGTCTCCCGCGTCGGCAGCGTCCGGGTTGCCGCGGCTGTGAGGGAGCTGTTGCCGGGCGCGGTCTCCCGGTCCTCGGCCGCCACGTTTCGAATGGGCTGCGTTCGATCATAGACGCCTGAAGCGCGATTCGGAGCGGTGCGAAGGTCGGATCGGGCAGGGCGGCGCGGCCGCCGGCGGCAGCGCCGGCCCGCAGGCAGAGGTGACCAGCAGGCCGAGGATCAGCGCCCTCAGCCAGCGCGACCGCATAGGCACACCAGGGCCGCAAATAGCCGCCCATTGTGTATGCTCTTGCTGTTCCGCGAGCAAGGAGAGGCGAATGAAATCGATCGTGAACCGCTTGATGCTCCTCGGTGTTGTGCTGCTTGGCTGCGTCCTTTCTGGCGCGGCGCAGCAGATTCCGGCCGCGCCGGCGACCAATGACCCGCGCGTCGGACTCAAAGCGGGTCTCTTCGACGCCGGCGAGGCGGCGAAGAACCTCGAAAAAATCGCAAGCCTGCCCAAGCCGGAGGGGTTTTTCGATCCCGAGCGACCGGCCGGCAACGCCGCGCCGCCTGAGCGGGTGGCCACCAATGGCGCCCCCGTCGAGGAGCCGGAGCCGCGGTTCGATCCGGTCGCCGCCAATCGCCTCGGGTTCACGAATTCCGATCTCGCCTTCAGCGGACATCATGTGATCGTCGGCAACTATCATGGGTTCAACACCTATGACGTCGAGCGGCCGAACCGGCCGAAGTTGATTGGATCGGCCGTGTGCCCGGGCGGACAAGGCGACGTGTCGGTATGGGGCAACCTGCTCTTCATGTCCGTCGAGCAGACGCGGGGACGCCTCGACTGCGGCAGGGAAGGGGTGGCGACGCCGGTCAGCAACGAACGGTTTCGTGGCGTCCGGATCTTCGACATCAGCGATCTGAACAACCCGAAGCAGATCGCCGCGATCCAGACCTGTCGCGGGTCGTACACGCACACGCTCGTGCCCGATCCGCATGACAAGGACAACCTGTACGTCTACGGGTCGGGCACCAGCTCGGTGCGATCGGCGGAAGAACTCGCCGGCTGCGCGAGCGACAAGAGCGACCCGAACACCGCGCTCTTCAGCATCGACGTGATCCAGGTGCCGCTCAAGTCGCCGGAGAAGGCTCGCATCGTCAACAAACCGCGCATTTTCGCCGACCTGAACAGTGGGAAGTTGTCCGGCCTGTGGCAGGGCGGCGACCACGGTCCCGGAACCCAGACCGCGCGCGAGACCAATCAG
>JBPYEE010000649.1:0-2505 GCA_051985095.1 Vicinamibacterales bacterium
ACTTCTCGGGCTTGCCGGTCTTCCAGACCCGGACGAAATCTTTCATCGCCTCGCCGGGATTGCTCACGTCAAGGGTTACGGTTCTCACGATTCCACCTCGCGATATCACGCAGGAAGTCCGCAATGAACTTGTCGGGCGTTTCTAAGATGAAGTACCGCTTGAGCCGCCGCGACGTAGCGAACGGCAGGACTGCAAGCGACGCGAGCCATACCGCGAGCCCGATCGATGCGGCGCGCATGCCAGAACTCATCCCTGCATCGTAGCAGATGGGTGTTGATGACAGATTCGCTGTCGAAGGGGGAGAGGTGGGCGAGGCGTCCCGACCAGGGACGGACAACGTTCGTTCCGTTAACGCTTCCTGTCGTCCCTGACTGCGTGCGGTGCAAGTCGATTCAGAACGTAAGTTCAGTGATCACGGGGGGAGACTGGTTAAAATCGCTGAAGCGCAGCCACTTCGGCCGGACCCTGATGTATGTCAAGCCGGGCCACTGCTGCCGGTCGCGGCCATCGGGGAACCGAATGAAGTAGAGCTCCTTCAGGCGTTCAAGGTCATCGCCTGCGGGCTCGTCCGTGATGCCTTCGAACTGCACGGTCCGCTCATCAGCGTCCACCATCCCACCAATGGCTAACGCGCACCGGCTGTTGCGGCGGAGATTGGCGACCTTGCGACTCGTATCAACAGCATCGAAAACGACCTCAAAGGCGTCCGTTACGATGAAGCCAACAACGGCGGCCTGAGGCGCGCCCGCCGGTGAGACCGAGGCCTGAACGGCCAGCGAGTGGCCTCTCATGAACTGCAAGATGGCGGAGCGCGTCACCGGCGTGATCCTTTCCAATGCCGCGCACTGTACAACGTGCCCGGCATGTCGATGGGCAAACGGACGCGCGAACGACAACCGATGATGTCGGTCCTTACCGCGGAATTGCCGGCAGCGGCGGGGTCCCCCCTTTTCTACCCGCGCCTGAACCAGCTGCTGCTACAGCACGCGTTCGACGATTTCGTCGAAGCGTAGTGCGCCGGCTTCTACGCCGCGAACGTACGCCTCTCGATCAGCCGCTGAACGACCGTGATCGTGAGGCCCAGGCCGGAGTGCGAGAAGAGTTGTGCGGCGAAACACAAGCCGACGTCATTTCGGGCCCGACCATTTATACTAAGATATCTTAATATGCGGAGCCACGACACTCTCCAAGGTGCGTTGGACCTGATGGTCCTGAAGATTCTCTCTCGACAGGAGCCGCTGCATGGCTACGCCATCATGACCGCCGTCGAGCAGATAGCCGGCGACGATTTGCGCGTCGAGGAAGGGTCCCTGTACCCGGCGCTCCGCCGGATGGAACAGGCGGGCTGGCTCCGGGCCGAATGGGTGACGCACTCTGGTCGGCGCGCTCGGGTCTACGAGCTGACGCGAGCCGGGCGGACACAACTCGCCGCCGCCGAGTCGCGGTGGCACACGGCCACGGCGGCGGTTAATCGCGTTCTCAAGTTGGCGTGACATGTCGATGTGGTCTCGCATCCGCAACGTGTTCCGCCGTGACCTGAACGACGACCTCGACTCGGAACTGGCGTCACACTTCGACGAAGCGCGGACGGTCGGGCGTGATCCCCTCGAGGTAGGGCGAGCGTTCGGGTCGCGCCTTCGGATTCGCGAAACCGCGCGCGACGTGATCGTCGCGGTGTGGCTCGAATCGCTGCTTCAGGATCTTCGTCAGACCATCCGAGAACTGCGACATTCGCCGGTGTTTACCGCGACGGTCGTTCTCACCCTGGCGCTGGGCCTCGGGGCGACCACGGCGGTCGTCACGCTGATCCAACAGGTCATGCTGCGAGCGCTGCCAGTCGCGGACCCGCAGCAGCTCTGGCGCGTCGGCGACGCGGTCACGTGCTGCTACTCGACGGGGTACGCTCAGCGAAACCCCGTCGCGCAGAACGACTGGACGCTCTTCTCGTGGGAGGCGTACCAGCGCTTCCGCGCCGACACCCCCGCGTTCGACGATCTGACGGCGTTCCAGGTCGGCACGGGCAACGGCTATGTCGCCGTCCGCCGGGCTGGATCGCCGGCGCCGGTCCAGGCACATCTGGGCGAGTACGTGTCGGGCAACTTCTTCCGGACCTTCGGGATCTCGGCGTGGCGCGGGCGTCTCTTCACCGACGCCGACGATGTGGAAGGCGCGCCGCTCGTCGCGGTGATGAGCTTTCACACCTGGCAGGGGAGCTATGGATCCGATCCGTCGGTCGTCGGCGCGACGTATGAGATCAACGGTCAGGCGTTCACGATCGCCGGCGTCGCGCCGCCCGGCTTTTTCGGAGCGAAGCTCGCCGCCTCGGACATGCCCGACCTCTGGCTGCCGCTGACGACCGAACCGCGCATCGCCGGCGCCACGTCTCGCCTGAAGAATCCCGGCCTGGCCTGGCTGGATCTCATCGGGCGCGTCCGTTCCGGCACGAACCCCAGAACGCTGGAGGCGCAGCTGCAGGGCGAGCTGCACCAGTGGCTGGCGAGCCA
>JBPYEE010000650.1:0-6523 GCA_051985095.1 Vicinamibacterales bacterium
CACGTGGCGGCCCCGCGCCACGAGTTCGTCGACCAGCCATCGAAAGTGCGGATTCAGCTCGGGCGCACCGCCCGTCAGGTCGACAGTCGGAATCGGGAGGGCGTCGAGCACGCGCAGACAGTCGGCCATCGTCTCCCGCGACATGATCTCCGTGCGATGCGGGCCGGCATCGACGTGGCAATGGCGGCACGTCTGGTTGCACAGCTTACCGACATTGATCTGCAGCGTCGTCAGCGGCGCTGGCCGCAGCGGCCAGCGGCCGACGCCGGCGAGTGCCGCGGGGAACGTCGTCACATCCCGAGCGCGGTCGCCTGGTGGCGCATCTGTACGCCGTGGACGAGCGAGGCGCCGCCGCGAATCGCCGCGGCCACGTGCACCGCTTCAGTCATCTGATCGAGATCAGCGCCCTTTTCGAGAGCGTCCTTCGTGTAGGCGTCGATGCAGTACGGACACTGAACCGTGTGCGCGACGGCGAGCGCGATCAGCGCTTTCTCGCGCGCCGACAGCGCTCCGTCGACGAAGACGGCGTTGTACCACTCGAAGAACTTTCGGGCCAGCTCCGGCGCGTTGGCGCCAATTTCGGCAAACTTCGCGAGGTCGTCGGCGTTGTAGTAGTGATCGGCCATACGGCCGATCTTACCCGCCTTCCTGGGCATGATGCCGGACGTCTTTCGCCGACACCATGAAGATGACGTCTTCGGCGATGTTGGTCGCGTGGTCGCCGATCCGCTCGAGGTGGCGCGAGATCAGAATCAGGTCGAGCGCCGGCTCGATGGTCGACGGATCCTGCAGCATGTAGGTGATGAGCTCGCGAAAGATCTGCGTCTTCAGGTCGTCGAGCACATCGTCCTGGTCGAGGACGCGCTGTGCCAGGACGGTGTCCCGCCGAACGAAGGCATCGAGGGCATCCCGCAGCATTGCCTGCGCGGTCGTCGCCATCCGCGGAATGTCGATCAGCTTCTTGACGGGCGGGTGCTGCACGTATTGGCGCGCCGCCTCCACGATGTTGATCGCGAGGTCGCCGACGCGCTCGAGGTCGGTGTTGATCTTGACCGCGGCGACAATCGAGCGGAGATCGACCGCCATCGGCTGGTAGAGGGCGAGCAGCGTGAAGCAGCGCTGGTCGATTTCAATGTGCAACGCGTTCACGGCGCCGTCGCCCACCATGACGCGATCGATCAGGTCCCGGTCCCGGTCGACGAGCCCCTTGACGGCGAGCCGCACCTGTTCCTCGGCGAGACCACCCATTTCAAGCAGGCGCGCCTTGAGCTGTTCGAGCTCCTCCTGAAAATGCCGGACGACGTGTTCGGAGGACGCCATTAGCCGAACCGTCCTGTGACGTAGTCCTCGGTGAGTTTCTGCGAGGGGGCCGTGAAGATCTTGTTCGTGCGGTCGCATTCGACCAGCCGGCCCAGCCAGAAGAACGCCGTCACGTCCGAGACCCGTGCCGCCTGTTGCATGTTGTGGGTGACGATCGCAATCGTGTACTGCGTCTTCAGCTGATAGATGAGCTCCTCGATCCGCTGCGTGGCGATCGGATCGAGCGCCGAGGCGGGTTCGTCCATCAAGAGAATCTCGGGCTCGACGGCGAGCGCGCGGGCAATGCAGAGCCGCTGCTGCTGGCCGCCGGACATCGCCATGGCCGAGGTGTGCAGCCGGTCCTTGACTTCGTCCCAGAGCGCGGCCGCTTTCAGGCTCGCTTCCACGCGTCCGCGGAGCTCCTCGCGCGAGCGCGTCAACCGGTTGATGCGCAAGCCGTAGGCGACGTTTTCGAATATCGATTTCGGAAAGGGGTTCGACTTCTGAAACACCATGCCGACGCGGCGGCGCAGGTCGACCGGGTCGACCGACGGGGCGTAGATGTCCTGGCCGTCGATCGCAATCGATCCTTCGACGCGGGCGCCGGGCACGATGTCGTTCATCCGATTCAGGGACCGCAGGAACGTCGATTTGCCGCAGCCGGACGGGCCGATGAACGCCGTGACCTCGTTCGGCCGCACCTGCAAGGAGATATTTTCGAGGACGCGGCGCGGCCCGTAGTAGAAGTTCATGCCGGAGACATCGATCTTCGCCGGCCCCGGGCTCGAGGCCGACCCGGCTGGTACACTCGAGGTCATTACCGTCGGGAGCGGCGTCTGCGCGGCAGTCTCGACCACGCCTCACAATAACGTTGCGACATCACCGGTGTTTTTCCGCCGTGTTAAATGCCTGATACCCGTACGTTCGGTAAGGGTGTGCTTACGGTAAGTGTCTACTTACCGATTGACACCGACGGCGGGGCGGTGCGGCTTCGCGCGAGGCGTCGACTCGGCAATCGGCTGGGAGTGGCCGTACGGAGTGGTTCAGAGCTGCGGGCCGCGTCTTCGACGGGGATGGCCGGGTCCGGATCGGTCAGCGCGCGAGCGCCGGCTCGGTCGGCCTCTCCGCTGGCTCGAGATAGACTGCGACCTGCCGCCGCAGCTCGTCCTGGATTCGGTCGATCGATCGCCGCGCGTCGACCATCCGAAAATGGAACTCGTCGGCCATCGACTGGTATTCGCGCAGCAGCTTGCTTTGATAGGCGCGGAAGCTGTCGTAGATGTCATCGCCGTGCTTCAGATCCATCCCCGACTCCCAGTAGTCCATGCCACGAGACCCGAGAACGCGACGGCTCAACGTCCTCACGTCGATGTTCAGATAGAACACCAGGTGCGGCGCGATCGCGAACCCGTACAGATTGCGCAGCCACTGGCGATCGACGCCGCGGACGCCGGCGCGCGCCAGGGCGGTGAAGATGTAGCGATCCGACAGGACCACGAATCCGGCTTTGAGCGCAGGGATAATCTCTTTTTCCAGCCGATCGGCGAAATCCGTCGCATACAGCAACACGAAGGTGAGCTTGTTCAGCGTGTTGCTCGACTTCGCGATCTCGATCGTCGGCTGCATCAGCGGCGATCGCGTCCAGCCCGTCTCGACGACGCCGTAGCCTTTGACCTCGAGCCACTCGCGGAGCAGCTGGATCTGGGTGCTGCGGCCGACGCCGTCGGTTCCCTCGACGACAAACAGCTTGCCCGGATATCCGTCGATCGGCAGGTACGGGATCCCGCGCCCGTAATAGCGACCGGCGAGAATCTGCCCGTTGGCCCCGCCCGGGTCTCCGACCTCAGAGGAGATCGTCATCGCTCTCGAGGCTGCGGGTAATGGCTACTTGCCTGGCCACGAGGGTGCGCACGAGCCGCTGCTGGGCCGTGATGCTCGCGGCCGCATTAATAACTTCCAGACCGAATTCCAGCACAAGCTGATCGTACTCCTCCAGGACCTTTCCCTGAAACAGGCGGAAGCTTTCGACCGGGCTCGTGCTCCAGCCAAGGTCCATCCCTGCCTCGTAAAACTTGAGCTTGACCCGCCGTGCCAGCAGGCGATCCACCGAGACGTCGATCGGCACGCGGAAATACAACGCCAGATCCGGCCGCACGGCGAAGCTGTAGAGCTCGCGAACCCACTGGCGATCGACGCCCCGTGTCGCATCCCGCGCGAAGGCCGTGTAGGTGTAGCGATCAGCCAGTACGATCATTCCGGCCTTGAGCGGCGGGATGATCTTGTACAGCAGGCGGTCGGCGAAGTCCGTCGCGTGCAGCAGGCTGAACGTCATGGGCGTCAGCGCGTTTTTCTTCTTGCCCGTCTTGGTCGCGGCCTTCACCAGGGCCGACGAGTTCCATTCGGTGACGAACACGCGGTGGCCTTCGGCGCTGAGCCACTTGGCCAGCAGGCCGAGTTGCGTGGTCTTGCCGGACCCGTCGATCCCCTCGACGACGAACAGTTTGCCCGGATACTCGTGCGGTTGCTTCAGGTTGTTCAACATAAGTGGTGGAAACGGGTTCGGGCACGACACGGCCGACTTCGATGCGGAGCGGCTTGCCGGTGAGGCGCTGGAACGGCGCGGCGTGCCGCGTTGCCGCCCAGAGCTCCAGCTCCGCGTCCCCCGGCGTCCGAATCTGCAGCAGGTCGTCGTCGCCGCGATCGTGGAGCTCGAGGCCGGTGATCGCCTGCGCGTGGCTGCGGTCGAGATTTTCGGCCAGCCGCAGGATCGCGGCGAGCGTGCGCACGATCCGCCGCTGCCTGCGGCCGAGCGCGGCGAACTCCTCGTGTTTGCGCTTCGGCGTCCCCTGGCGATGATAGCGGGCGACGAGCGCGATCACGTCAATCTCCTCAGGCTCGAAGCCTCGCAGATCACCATTTTTGATCAAATAGTACGAATGTTTGTGATGGCTCTCGTAGCTGATGTGCATGCCGATGTCGTGCAGCACGGCCGCGTACTCCAGCCACTCGCGTTCGCGGTCGGTCAGGCCGTGGATGGCGCGCGTCTGGTCGTAGAGCATCAGCGCCAGGCGCGCGACCTGCTGGGCATGCTCCGGCCAGTAGTTGCAGCGCTCTGCCAGCTCGAAGACGCTGCGGCGGCGGACGTCCGGATAGCGATCGGCCTGCGCAATCTCCTTGCGGTGTCGCGCGATGTAGTCGAGTACCAGTCCTTCACGCAGCGACAGATCGCACAAGGTGATTTCGTTGGCCCCGAGCCGCCGGACGATCTCGTCGAGCAGGATCGCCCCCGCCACCGCCAGGTCCGCCCGGCGCGGTTCAAGCCCGGGCATGCGGAGCCGCTGTTCGAGCGTCAGGCCGACGAGTTCTTTGCGCAATCGTCGCAACAGCTTCGCGCTGATGCGGCGGTTCCGCAGCGCGAGCGAGGCGCCGCGCTGCTCCGCGGCGATGGCCACCGAGCCGAGGCTCAGGATCGTGCCCGAGGTGCCGATCAGGCGGTCGAACCCGGCGGACGCGATCCGATCGAGATACTTGCCGATCTCCGACTGGACGTGGCGAACCAGTTTGCGCTCCTCGCGAGGTTCCAGCGGATCGGACTTGACGAACCGCTCGGTCAGCCGAATGACGCCCAGCTTGAAACTCTGGCCGAGTTCCATCGCCGCCCCACTGCCGCGAGTCACTTCCACGCTGCCGCCGCCGATGTCGACGACAACCGCGATGTCGCGCGGCACGCCCACGCCGTAGACGGCCGCCGAGTGAATCAGGCGCGCTTCCTCCGTTCCGGAGATCACCCGTGGTCGGATGCCGGTGTCGCGTTGGACGACGCGCAGGAACTCCCCGCCGTTCTCGGCTTCGCGCACGGCGCTCGTGGCGACGGCGATGACCTCGTCGACGCGGTGAGAATCCGCGAGGCGCGTGAATTTCGAGAGCACCTGGAGGGCGGCATGGACCGCCTCGGGCGTCAGGGCGCGACCGTCCAGACCGCCGGCGCCCAACCGGACCATTTCCTTCTCGCGGTCGATCACCCCAAAGGAAAAATCCGGGCGGATTTGCACCACGATCATGTGGATCGAGTTAGTGCCGATGTCGATGGCCGCTATCCGCATGGCTCCACTATAATCTCGCTTTCGAGTTTGTCGTCCAGATGCCCGGTGCCGTCGCCGCGTCCAAACTCTTGAAAAATCAAGTCGACACGTTCGTGCGCGCGCTGCGGCACGTCGAGCGAGGCGACGCGCGCTCTCTGCACCGCACGCGGGTAGCCAGCCGCCGCCTGCGCGAACTCATTCCCGTGCTGCCGATTGCCGGGGATGCCGCGCGAAAACTCCGCCGCCGTCTGCGCCGGATTACCTCCCGGCTCGGGACGGTCCGCGAACTGGACGTGCTGCTCACGTTGATTGACGAGCTGCACGAATCTCGACAGGCGCACGCCGACGCGCTCGCGCGTGTCGCCGCTGCGGTCGCCCGCGATCGCGATCGGGTGCGCCGAGCCGGCCGCGTCTCGATCGACGAGCTGCGGCGCACGGCGCGGAAACTGCGAGAACTGGTCGACGATCTGGCGGCGCGGCCGGAGCGCGATCTGAAACCAACCCGATGGGCGGTCGACGCACGCGTCGCGCGCCGCGCCGCGCGGCTCGATGACGCGCTCCGCGACGCCGGCGCGGTCTACCTGCCCGAGCGGCTGCACACCGTCCGCATCGCGGTGAAGAAGCTGCGCTACAGCGTCGAACTCTCCAGAAGCAGCGGCTCGCGACCGGCCGCCGCCGCGGCTCGCGTGCTGCGCCGCGCGCAGGACGTGCTCGGACGGATGCACGATCGGCAGGTGCTGATCGATCGCGTGCGTCAGGTGCAGGCGACGCTGTCGCCGCCGAACGTCGCCGTCTGGCATTCGCTCGACGCGCTCATCGCGTCGCTCGACGACGATTGCCGTCGGCTGCATGGCCGCTACATGCGGCTGCGCGCCCAGCTCGACGCGATCGTCCACAATGCATCGGCGTCGGGCGCTCGTCCCGATGCCACTCGGCTGCGTCCCCCGTTGCCACTTCGAGCGCGTCCCCCGCAACTGGGCCGACGCGCCGGCTAGCGCATGCCTGGGCCGTTCGAGCTCTATCTGATTCGACATGCGATTGCCGCCGACCGCGGCGGCGCGTGGCCCGACGACACGAAGCGACCTTTGACCGAAGACGGGATCCAGCGGATGCGGACCGCGGCGCGCGGCCTCGCGCGGCTC
>JBPYEE010000651.1:0-3338 GCA_051985095.1 Vicinamibacterales bacterium
CGGCGCAAAGCCGAGCGGTAGTGCCTCCTCATCGTGTTGATCGGTCCTCGCGAGGACGATCACATGAATGGCGAACCCGGGTTCGAGGCGATTGTTTGACGGATTCGCGCCGCTCGCCGGGCGGGCAGTCCAATCGACATCGACACCAATCGCGCCTAAGATTCGCGTCACCTCCACCGTCGCCTGGCGGACTTCATCCGAACGGATCGAAACGCGTGCATCAATCACAAGAGTGAGCGTCAGCCGTGGCGACCGATTGGCAGCCTCTCCTACGGTGCTGCTGTTGAACAGTGCTAGCACCATCAACGTGGCGACGACACGTTCGTCGACGTTCGAAGGGCAGTCTCTGCAGTGCGGCTGCAACGCTTCGACGCCATGAGCGGTAAGCCAGTAGAACTTCGCGGTGACTGGCCGGCCCGGAACCGTACGCCAAGCTGCGGCGACCAATCGCCTCTTTTCGAGGTAGCGCAGGGTGATGTACGTCGCCCGCGCCAAATGGTGCTCGGAATGGCCCCCCGAGACATCGATCATCTTTACGACGCGTTGGCCGTGAACGGCGCCCTTCGACAACTCTGTCATCAGTCGACGCTCAAAGAGGCCAAGCCGTTCACCGACCGCGGGTTGGCCGCTGGGGCATGATAGTAGAGCGTCTACCATTGGGTGCTTAGACGGCGTAGACCCTGAAACCGTTTGCTGGGGCACCGTCCGGTCACTTTGTAGGCAGGATCATCCCGCTTGGTGGGTGTGCCCAACGCTTCGATCGACGGGTTTTCACGACCCCGACGGACATTTTTCGCGCAACAAGTGGTGGGCGCACACCGAGTTCACGCGCGGTGACGAATTCCGGAGTCGGAAGTCACCGAGCTCAACGACGACCGGCGATGATGCTGCAAGAAGACCGCGAACGTTGCTGCCGGTTGTTTTGCAAGCACGCGAGAGGAACGACTGGCGGTCGCGTAAGCGGATCCGGGCGCTGCGCCGGTAGTCGAATTCCGGAATGGTAAAACCAGTCCGGGAGCCTGAGACACAATGAGACAGTCTGTGCGTGAACAAAGCTGAACGAAGCGGAACGCTCTGAAGCACTAAGGCCGAAAACGCGAACAAAACGAAGTGAACCGGCACGGACCGCAACCCATTCACCGCTCTCCGGACCGCGGTATCGGGGTTCGAATCCCTGCCTCCCAGCCACGCAAGCTTCTTCATAACAGCGATTTACGACCCTTCACGATTGAAGCGAATCCGGCGTGTCTTCAACCAAGTTATCGGGTTCGGCTTTGTCTAACCGCAACCCATTTGTGGTCAAGACGTTAAGAGGCAGCTCGTCGACTCAGATGGGATCTCGATGAGACAGGAATGAGACACCGCGGAGGCAGAAAGCGTCACGGCGCATCCGCAGGCAGCGCGCGCTGAAGGGGTTCGCTCGACTTGGACGGTTCGAATCGCGGATTCCCTCGCAAGGTGCCCGATCGGAGATCGTCGCCGAAGGGTTGGATTCAGGGTAAACCCGCCGTGATAATCAGACGTCTAAGTAGTCACCTGCGATGCCGAAATCCGATTCGCTCCAGGGCGCCCTCGATTCGCTGGTATTGAAGGTTCTGTCCCGGCGCCCCCGCCTGCAGGGTACGCGCTCATGACCCCGATCGAGATGACCTCACGCGACGTACTCCGCGTCGAAGAAGGATCGCTGTATCCGGCATTGCACCGAATGCGAGACTGGCGCTCGCGTGGGCGCCTCATTTTGCGAAGCTACCGCCCGGGCCTGTCCGAATTGTCGACATGTCCATCACAAAAAGTCAGTCGTTCGACATTCCGTCAAGACGAACGTGGCGCCGTGCTGGCCAGGAGCGCCTCCCCACGCCGTTCTCGGCGGGCTGAAGGTCCTCCTTCCATGACAGACGCACCCAGACGTGGCCGAAGGGATCTCGCACGCTGGCGTGCGGTGATCGTCACCACGTTCATGGGATCGCCGCGGCGAGGCTGGCTGACATCTGTTCCAGAGTGAGTTTGCCGTCGATGTAGGCCTGGACGTGCTGCTCCACCGGCGCGCGGAACTGTGGCCACGCGCGATCGAACAGACCGGTCGCGTACAGGTACGGCTTGTACTCGATGCCGTCTTTCGCCAGCTCCTGCCGCGTGACCTCGCCGGCCGTATAGAAGAGTACGACGTGCCACAGGTCGTTCGCGCGTTTATTTGATGCCGCAAGCGCGCTATTCACAGCGGTCGACACCTCCTGAATCAATCCGTGCGACGACTCGTGAAACAGCATCTCGACGCTGGACCACTGTGCATACCCGAGATCGCTGCTGGCGACCACGATGTGCGTGGGATTGTTGGATGTATACGCGCCCTGACTCTTGCCGACGCGGACGACGTCTACACGCACGGCCCGGCTGAACCACGGCACGCCGTACAACGCGGTGAGGCGCGAGATGATTGCCGGCGCATACTTCGTTGTCCGGCGCACGGCATCTTCGATCCAGGCTCGGTTGCCCGCATCGTGCGCCGGCCACCAGTATTTGCGGTAAATCGGCGCGGCCGACAGCAGCAGCATTTTCAGCTCGTTATCGAACGGCGCACCCGTGAGCTGGTCGTCACGATCGACGAGACCGAGCTTGATCATGGTCATGCCGTTGTCGAAGAGCAAATCCCTCGATGCGAACTCGCGTTCGTAGACGGCGACGGCGTGATCCCACGTAGCCCTCTCGTCAGGCGTCATCGACACATTCGAATCAGGCGGCAGCCGCATCGCAAGGGAACGCCCTGGCGCGACTTTCCGGGTCGCCCATGCCGACACATATAGGAAATGGTGCAGGTTTTGCCAGAAGCTGCTGTACAGGCGCAGGTATGAGACTTCAGCGACCGGCGTATCGGCTGCGGACGCATGAGCCACCTGCACCGCAAGCGTGACAAGCACGCAAACAAATAGCCTTCGCGTCATCCTCAGACCTCCCTTGCCATTTCGACCCCGAGGGAGAGCTTCCTCGTCTCGTCGTCGACACTACACGGGCTGAACACAGCAGAACATTCTATGTTCCACAGTGGATGTCGGTGGCTTCTCTTGTACTCGCGGGAGAATTCTGGCACAAGAAGCGTGTGGGCGACCACGCCGACGACTTGGCGAAACCTCAAAAGCCCCCGGCACTTGCCGATCTCTATCGAGAACTCGATCGCTTGCGTCGCGAACTCGAGGAATCGGAGCGGGACCCCACAGCCCCACCAGCTCCCGGTGCGTTTGCCACGATGCGACAGTGCTGCTGCCGTAATGGGCCCGCGCTCCCGCGTAAACGCACGCGATGTAAGCGCCGCGCGCCGATCGCATGTACTCCCCGGTCCGCTC
>JBPYEE010000652.1:0-4211 GCA_051985095.1 Vicinamibacterales bacterium
CCGGAGACTACGACGGCGACGGCAAGGCCGATGCGGTGATTTGGCGTCCGTCAACTGGCCTGTGGTACGGGCCACGGACCGGAGCTGCGACGATCGTCATTCAGATGATATTGGGACAAAGCGGGGATATCCCGGTCCCATGCGATTACGACGGCGACGGGGCGGTGGAGCCCGCCATCTATCGTCCGTCGTCTGGCTTGTGGTTTGGGACCAAGGCCGATGGCTCGACGGTTGTGCTCAATACGAACTTGGGGGTGATGGCCGGTGACATCCCGGTACCAGCCGATTACGACGGCGACGGCAAATGCGACCCGGCAATCATGCGCCCGGGCGCGGGGCCGGGCGGCACCAATCTCTGGTATGCCCTCCTGAGTGGCGGCGGCGCGTTCCAAATTTATTTTGGAGCGCCAGGTGATGTTCCGGTTCCGGCGGACTATGACGGTGACGGCAAAGCGGACGCCGTCATCTTTCGACCGAGCACCGGACTGTGGTACGGCCCCCGGACCGGTTACGCCGAGATCGTGACACAAATCATTCTGGGCCAAAATGGGGACATTCCGATCCCCGGGGATTATGCTGGCAGTGGCGCGACCGGTCCTGCCATCTATCGCCCGAGTACCGGCTTGTTCTACGGAGTGAACGCCGCCGGGGATACCGTCGTGCTGAACACCAACTTCGGCGTCGCCACAGGCGATGTTCCGATTCCGCAGCGCCGCCGGTAAATCAGGGCTCGACGTGCGCCTGTTGAAAACCGCGTACTGACTACAGCGATCGATTCTGCATTCGCGAACACGCTTCGTCGATGCTGTCGGGCGTCATTTCGCTGCCTCAGACGGGACGGTGGTCCATGCGCCTTCGAGCGGCGTTGCAACTCGAGATTCTCGCCTTGCGACACCACGTCGTCTAACTGGCCGCCCCGCCGCGGTCTGGACTTTCGGATCCCACGCTCGAAAGCACTCCGGTTGATAGTCGGTTTGTTTGGCCTGTGATCCGCAAAATGTCGTCCGGTAGCGCTTTTCGTTGATTTTGGGCGAACGACTCCCCCAATCGGCAAACCGCCGATCAGGTTCTCCCGCTGATCGCGTACGCTCTCGGAGCATGCGCCCATGCGGTCTTCGCGTTGCCCTACGCGCCGTCGTCAAGGTCCTCGCCGACGTCGCACGCTTTGGATTCTTGACGCTGCACTCAGGCACGCTGTTGGCGGCGGTGAACTTGTTCCTACGAAAGCAGTTGGCGTTGTACCTGGATCGCCCGGTGAAGCCACGGCGTGCCGACGATGCGACGTGCATCACGCTAGAGACCTTGATGGGGTCTCATCGTTTCAATTGAGTCAAGTTTCAGGCTGCCAGTTTGATTTCGTTAACCAGTTGCGATCTCCATGTCGACGTGGTCGAACGCTGCGCCGAGTGGAGAGTCGGTATGTCTCGCCTCAGGCAGGATCAGCCCAAGACCGGGCCGCAGAAGACGCGTGTAGGTGCGAGCGAAAAAGAGTGCGACCCGCAATCCTCGCTGCGTGACGTGGTAGCGATGTGTGCTGGGCACGCGGTCGATGAAGCCGTGCAGCCGTAACCGTCGCAAGTCCTACGTCATGCTGTGGGCCGACACGGGCCGATCGGCGAGCGTTCGAAGATGCTCGCGGCGCCCGGCGTTGGAACATCCGCGGGGCATGAATCGAAACAGCACCAGGGCGTGAATCCGGCGAACGTGAACGCCGATTCCGGCATGGTGAACACGCATTCCCGTCAAGCTGAACGCTCATCGGCAGCTGAGCGATCCTGGAGATTTCCTCGACGAAAGGATTCTCCGGATGGCGGCCTCCCTCGATGGACAGTTGAAAACCGGCAATTTGTGGACAGCGCAAAACCGGCAATTTCGCGACACCCGAGACTGGTGAGTTCTACTTCGTACTGTCCCCCGTACGCAAGTCGGGCTGCACCTTGGTGCGCCAGCTTCGTAGCCCACATTTGAGGACATGGGCATGATGCAGCAGGCGATCGAGCAGCGCGGTCACCGCGGCGGTGTCGCCAAGCAGTTTCCCCCAGTCATCCACTGGCCGATTTGAAGTCAGCACCGTGGAGACCCGTTCATAGCGGCGCATGATGAGCTCCAGCAGATCCTCGGCGGCCGTACGGGGCAGCTTTCGCTTGCCAAGGTCGTCGATGATCGGCAGCGGGACCCTCGCGAGTTCCAGCAGGTACTCCTTCCGGGTTTCGGCGAGCGAGGCCTCGGTCAGGTCTTCGCAGGATGTGGGCCTCGCGGTAGATCACGCGATAGCCCTGCTGGATGGCCGCGTGTCCGATCGCCTGGGCCAGATGGCTTTTTGCCCGTGCCGGGCGGACCGCGACGGCCAATCGACCCCGGCGGCGCGCTGTAGTAGGCGGCGTCAACTTCGACGCAGCCGTCGAGACGGACGGTGTTCACACCAGACCTGGGCGCTCGAGCGCCACGTCAGCAGGCGTACCGCTTTGCGGGAGTACGCCAGGGTGAAGACAAACAATCGGGTGCGGCGATACTTGCCGGTCGGCGTCCACAAGACCATCGGCCCCTCGCCGTAGTCGGACTTGACCTTCTTCACCACGGCTCATTGTGATGACACTCGCGCCTCCGTCGGTCGGATGCCGCGCAGCTTGGCGACAAACCGACGGACATGACAGCCATGCCCAGAGCCACCTGTCGGCTTGTGTAAGCTCGAGCCGTCGTGGTCGGGACAGCTGCATCACCCTGCAGTTGATGGCCAAGCGCCACAATTTCGAGGTGCAGAGCGACGCGTGACCACGCCGCTTCTCGGAGCGTGGCCAGAAGGAAAATCAGCGCGGCCGTCACCGTGACCAGAGCCTATCGGTCGCCGCTGACAAGTTCAACGGTGCCAACACGTACGACGTTTTCAGTCATACCCGCATGTATTGTGGGCACGTCGGGCCGGCGGGCGTCAATGCCCACCATCGCGATCGGGTTGCGAGCCATAGATCGCGTCGAAGTATGCGCGGCGGATGTCGGATACAGCGAGCCGGCACCCGTCGTCGTCCCGATTGCGTTGTGCGACGCGGGCGGCGTCACGGCTCGGGACGGTGACGCGTCGCAACGCGTCGTCAAAGACCTCTGATACGTAAACTTCTGCGATTGCCAATTCAGACTTGCATGTCGCGCCAGCTGGCATATAGGCGTCGCGGCCGTCCGCCGTCGCTAATTGTTCCGTCGATCGCCTGAAGGCCACCAGGCACTGGATCGGGCCTTGCTCTGCCGCGAGAAGCAAATCCTTGAACGCTCGGAGGTGAGCGCTCGTACGGTAAACGCCGTGGTCGTACCAGTGTCCCGCGGAGGCAAGTTCAAGAGTGCACGGAAAACGACTGGCCAACTCCATTTGCCGCGTCGACTCGAACCCTGTGGCGCGAAGCATGTCTACGACGAAATAATGCGCGTAAAAGCGTGTGCCCGCGGCCGACAGTGCCTCGGTCCACTGAAGATGCAGTGGCGATCCTTCCACCGGTACTTCGGGGCTGCGCGTCAGGACGAGCAGATCTCGCAGACGACCGCCACGTTGAGGAAGCAACCGTTGGACAATCTCGTGGTCGATTCCGCGAAAGCGCTCGTTGAGCAGGTCTTGGGTGTCCCAAGCGTAGAACATCGACCCCACGCTGCGGAAAAACATCCCGAGAGGATCATCGCCGTTGTACCAGAAGTAGTAGTGTTTACCTTTCAATCGTGGCGCGAGGGTCGCGGCTGCGTCGACGGCTCCCTGGAAAGCGTCAATTCGGCTTACCGGCCATTGGGACTCTGGCGCTGGCGCATGATAGATCCGCGCCATCGGCGTGTACTTGTAGCCGTTTCGGAATTGAACGGTATAGTCGGCTGTTGCGAAGTCGATGGTGACAACTGCAAGCACAAGAAGTGAGAGCACTGCGACGGCGCGCCTGTCTTCAGGGATGCGAATGGCTGCGCGCAGTAGCGTTGCCAGCAGGAGGCACACGGTCGCAGCAAGCGCGGCTTCGGCGGCGAAGCGTGAGTCGTTGAGTCGGTAGCCCGCGATAGCGCCGAAGAACAGCAGACTGAGAAGGCTCCAGTAGGATCGTGAGGACAGCCGTTCGACGAGTGGCCTGACCGCGGGCCCCAAAGCCAGAAACGTCATGGGAATCAGGAAGCTGGCATAGAACGGCGTCACGAGCCAGGGCGCCCCCAGGAACTGCATGACGGCCCAGAGGCCGCACACCGAG
>JBPYEE010000653.1:0-5347 GCA_051985095.1 Vicinamibacterales bacterium
TATTCTATAAACATGATTAAATGAGTCGAGAAGCCCGGCAACTTCGAGCTGATGGTGCTATTGGCTGTTTTGCGCGTCGGCGACGGCGCATACGGTGGCCGATTGCGTGCGAGTTGGAGGAGACCACCGGCCGGGACGTCCTCCTCGGCAGCGTTTACACCGCCCTGGACCGCCTTGAAGGCAGGGGCTTCGCCTCCTCTCGCCTGGGCGATCCCACACCCGAACGCGGCGGCCGGGCCAAGCGCTACTTCAAGGTCACGGCCAAGGGCCTGCGTGAGGCCCGCGAGACGCAAGTCGCGCTGATGAAGCTCTGGAGCGGATTGCGCGCCCTACAGGGAGGCACAGCATGAGGCCCGCATGTTGGTTGATGCAGCGCGTGGGTGTCGATGAGGGCCTCATTGGCGACCTCGTCGAAGCGCATGATGCAGGGCGTCCGCTGCTCTGGTTTTGGCGACAAGCATTGACGGCGATCATCACCCGCGTCTGGTACGTTGCCCGCACCCACAAGGTCTTGGCACTGCGCGCCGTGGCGCTCGGCTGGCTACTGAAATGGCTCCTGGCAAGTCCGACCACGTACGTGGCGAACCTGTTCGGCGTTCCAACCGGAAATTGGCTGCTGCGGGCGGAGTTGCCGTTGTTCCGCTTTGCTTGGCTCCAGTGGGACATCAGCGAGGTGCTGGTCGGCTGTGTGGCCGCCTGCGCCATCGGTTGGTCGGTGGGGCGAGCCCATCGCGAGTACGCTGTCCCGCTCACTGCGTTGTTCGTGCTCACGATGCTGATCCTCACGCTGCCGCTTTACTGGCGTGTCGGGCAGGACCTTGTGTGGGCACGTGGAAGTTTGTTCCACCGGGCCGTGGCCACGTTGCTCTACTTTGGCGTTGGCCGTCCGGTCTCGATGGTGCTCGGCGCACTGTCGGTCGCGCCACCGCGTACAGCAGGCGCACGAGCCTAATCGGCGCGCAGCACATCCGCCGGATCGATCCGCGATGCGCGCCACGCCGGTAGCCAGCCTGCGACAGCGCCGACTGCGGCAAGGATGACGGCTGCGCCGACGAACGAGACCGGGTCGCGCGGCTCCACACCGTACAGCAGCGACGCGACGAACTTGGCGGCCCACGCGCTGACGATGGCGCCGATGATGATGCCCACGCCGACGAGGCTCGCGACGCGCGAGAGCATGAGACCCAACACGCCGTACGGCTGCGCGCCGAGCGCAAGTCGAATCCCGATCTCGGATCGCTGGCGCTCGACGTTGTACGACGTGACGCCGTAGAGCCCGATCGCGGCCAATAACAGCGCGAGCCCGCCGACAACGACGGCGATCGCTGCGACAAGCCGATCCTGCGCGATGGCTTCGTCGACCTCCTCGCCCACCGTTTGAAACCGCAGTCGCATGTCGCCGTGCAGTGCACTCAAGGCTGTCGTAAGAGAATGCGTCAGCAACTGCGGCGACGCAGTCCGCGATCGGACGGCGATGAAGAAGTTGGTCCACCGAAACGGTACGTCGAGCTGTGCTAGTGGTGAATACATCGCCGGCTTTGGCGTGTCTCGAACAGATCGGTAGATCGAATCCTTCACGACACCGACGATCCGCCGCGTGTCCCACGGCACATCGCCGAGAATCGGCAGCCGGATCGTCAACGCCAGGCGCGTCCCGACGACATCGCGGCGGCCGCCGAGCAGCCGTTGGACAAATGCTTCGTTCACCACGAAAACGTGTTCTGACATCAGCGTGTCGTGGTCGTCGAAGTCCCGACCATCGACGAGCATCATCCCTTCGGCGTCGAACCAGCCCGGCGTCACTGTGTCGCCGCGCGAGATTGGTTCGGAGGACGGCGTTGGCCGCGTGCCAGGTGCCGACACGACGTAGTCGCCGATCATCATGCCGATGAGCGGTGGATTGAGCGACCCACCAGCGCTCGCGACGCCCGGCACCGCGGCCGCCGCCTTCACCAACCGGCGATACAGTGCCGGGCGTTCCGGCATCGGCACCGTGGGCGCGGTGATCGTGACCATCAAGACGTGATCGCGATCGAAGCCAAGCGGCGCGCGCACGAGCCGCTGAAAGGTCTCCACGAATAACGCGGCGGCGACGACCAGTGCGAGTGACACGGCCGTCTGCGCGACGAGCAGGCCGGTCGACAATCCGCGTCGCCCATCGGTCGACGTACCCCGGCCGTGCGCCTTCAGCCCGTCGACCGGATCGACCCGCACCGCGCGCATTGCCGGCACGATGCCGAACAACAGCACCGTCAGCGCCGTGATTCCAATCGTGAACGCCATCAACCGCCAGTCGAGCCGCTCATCGAAGACAATGCGGCCGGTCGCGGTCGAGAGGGCGGCCGTCATCGCACGGGATGCCCAGCGCGCGAACAGCAGTCCAAAAGCCGTCCCGGCCACCACCAGGGCGACGCTCTCAAACAACAGCGGACGCACGAGCTGCCGGCACGAACCACCGAGCGCTGCGCGGATCGCGAACTCGGCACGCCGAGCGAGACCGCGTGCAAGCAGAAGGTTCGCAAGGTTGCCGCACGCAATCAGCAGCACGAGCGCCACGACCGCCAGCAGGACAACGAGCGGCTGCTCGAAGTGCTGGCGCAGGGTCGACGTGCCACGGCCTGCTGGCAGCAGTGTCAGCGGCGCCTGCAGCCAGTCGGGCACGTCGCCCCCCTTCGGCCGCGTCGCGTCTCGGATGTCGGGCTGGATCGTGTGCAGCGTGGCGATCGTCGCGGCGAGCGTCCGATCACGGCGCAGGCGACCGAGCACCGCGAGGAACGCGCTGTCATCGTCAAACAGGAAGGTCGGCACCACCGTGGTAAGGCTACGGACAGGTAGCACCACGTCGACGGTGCGTCCGACTTCGAGGCCGAGAAAACCGCGCGGCATGACGCCGACGATCGTGACGGGCGCGCGCTCGATGACGACGGCCGCACCGATCGCGTCCCGACGGGTGCCGAAGCGCTCCCGCCAGAGCTGGTCGCTGATGACCGCCACGACGCCGTCGACACCGCCGCGGGCGCGATCGTCGTCCGGCCGAATCATGCGTCCGGCGGCCGCCGATACGCCGAGCGTCGCGAAGAAGTCGCCGGTCACCCACATCCGGTTGATCTCGTGCGTCTCCTTGCCAATCGTCAGCGTCGAAAGCCCGCAGCAGTTGTACGCACCCATGCCGTCGAAGAGGTCGGCGCGGCGGCGCAGCTGGTCGTAGAGCGCGTAGCTGTACGGTCCGCCCTCCTCCGGGGCGTTCACGCCAGACAGCCGGACCAGACGATCGGGATCTCCGATCGGAAGTGACTGCAGCGCGACGCGGTCGAGCAGGGAAAACACGGCCGTGTTGGCGCCGATGCCGAGCGCCAACGACAGGATGGCCACGGCCGTGACCACGGGCGTGGCGCGGAGAGATCGAATAGCCAGCCGCAGATCCTGCATCACGTGCTCCGGCGGTACTATCGCGCAGAACAGGGCCTTGGACAACAGTTTGAGGCTACGTCGGCCGGTCACGTCGATGTCGGCGCGACGTTCCGCAGCGAAAATCGCCGAGGCCCGAACTAGCTATCATCAGGTTTGGGCACGGCTACTAGCTCCGCGTCTGCGGAGGCGATGAAGAGTGGCAGAGCGACCGCTTAACCAGATGCGCTCGAACAGCCTCGTGGAAGGAGTCGCCCCGGCGGCCGCTCTACTGGTTGGGTTCCTCGCCGCTGGAGCGTGGTCGCACGAACGCATTCCGCCAGACCTTCGGTTTGCTGCGGCAGTCGTGGATTGGCTCGATGGCCTGGGCGTGCACCCTCAGCATGTCGGCCGCTGGTCGCACCGACCCCTCAATGAAAGATTAAACGCGGCGACAATCCGCACGGCACGCGGATACGTGCAGGTGCTGGGGTTCCGTAATGCTGCCGAGGTGACGCAAATCCGAGTCAAGGAGAACCGGGCGGCCGAGGCGAGCGCGTGGACCCACGAGGTAGCCGGCTTGCCCGACGCCGAAGCTCCGCGTCGATGGGATAGCGGCTACCGTTGGTTTTTCATCACTGGCGGTAACTGGCTGATCGTGACAAACGACGCCTCCACCGCCCAAACGCTGTCGGCAACCAGAGGATAAAAGCGCGATGACCGAGAGCGCGCGTCCACCGTCGGGCACGACCTCCGTGGGACGCGGCAGACTACCGCGACGCCAAGCGCTTCGCGGACTCGGATGCCGCCGGCACGACCCACTCGCCATTGATACGGATGACGAGCACGCCAGCCGGCCGGGTGCCGACGTTTCCTTCCACACGGAACCCGACATCGTGAGATGTTCATCGAGTATCTCAACGGCAACACGATCGTCTCGCGGCTGGGTGGGTGGAATCAGCGCCGTGCACGCTCGTCTCGAACCGCTCGTTCAAGCAACTGCCGTCGGCACAACCGGACCAGGGAACCGGGAGGGAAGGTCAATCTGCCCGATGTAGACGTACTCCAAGCCCTCGGCTCGGTTGATCGGACTGAAGACCGAACGGAATTCGTTGACGTAAAAGCGGCCTCCCCCGCTCCTTCGATCGGCCGACGGTAGAACTCACCGTTTCCACGTCGATTTACCACTCTGTCAGTTGAGTCCTGGCTGGAGCGCACGTCGAGGGAATTTGGTTTTGACGCTGATTTCGATGTAATCGAGCAGATGATTGTCCGCAGCACCGACCAACGTGAAATACCACGCATTCCATCCCCCGTGGTGGAGGTGAATCTTGAGTGGATCTTCCTTCATGCGAAATTCGACCAAAAGGCTTGGACTTCAGAAGGTCTGGTAGGTCGCCGGTGAGAAAGACGGCGTCGGTGACGCTCGCTCGGATTCGGAACACGCGGAGGTGCGGATTCTTCTCGAGATCTGCCACGTGAAACCTGGCGGCGTCGCCTAGGCATGCCGCCGTTAGACACCTCCCCATTGGGCGTTTCGGTTAAGAAAGTAAATCGGAGGGCGTCTGTGGATCGCACTATCTGCGTGATGGACGACGACACGTTCTACTCACCGGCCCACCGACCGGCACCGCAACGCAAGCCGCGCTCGCTCGAGCACGTCCGGTCGCTGTCGAAAAACGGTCATCGGAGAGACTGTGGCCTCTACTTCCACGGCGAGCGCTATGGGTGGGAATACCGGCCGCGCGATGACGGGTTCATGGAATTCGGCAAGCGGTTCATTTTTAAAGAGGCCGCGCTGAGACTCGCCGAACAGCTGCGTCAGGACCTTGAACGGACGGATGGATGCTATCAGCATAGCGCCCGGCGATTTCACGAAGCTGCGCGAGCGACGTACCTCGGACGGGACACGAATGGAGGTGGCCTTGCACGGACGATCGCGACCAATGGCGGCGTTCAT
>JBPYEE010000654.1:0-3814 GCA_051985095.1 Vicinamibacterales bacterium
CGGTGCGCGCGCAGAAACGTCCGCCACGACGTCGGGCGCTGCGGCGCACGTAGCAGACCGAGGGCCTAAAATCCGAGCGATCGTCGATCGCCCGACCTGGCACCCAACGTTCTTGAGCGCACCCTGAATGCGCGTGTAACCCCACGTCGGATTGTCCTCGGCCATGCGCACGACGCGTTGCCGAATCTCGGCCAGAACCCCAAGACGGCCGATTCCCTTCCTCGTATACGTCCACTTGCGCGCCACCAACTGCCGGTGCCATCGCAGCAGCGTGTCCGGCGTGACGGCCGTCGCCGGGTCACGCAAGGCGGCTCGGCCGAGCCTGTGGGCGCGCATCGCGAGCCGCCGCGGTCATCGTCGGTAAACCGCAGGCGCGGTCCGCCGAAGTGCCGCTGGAGGAGGCGATTCGCTTCGACCAAATAGGCGAGCGCCTCCCGCTCCCGGCGATCCAGCCGACCAGTGATGCATAGGAGCAAGAACCTTAGCACCGATACGTCGATCACAAGCAGGAACTTAAATCAGACACGCACCGAAAATGCCCGTAATTCTGTCGAGCCTGACCTGGGACAATACGGGGACAGAACGGGAGTTTTCGCACCGGTAACGTGCCTACGCGATGGCGAAACTCCTCATGGTTTGCGATCGTACCTCGCTTCGCCTTCGTTTGCCCTGAGGACGAAGTGTGTAACCGCGCCGCGAGCATCCATGAAGAACTCCACAGGTGCGGCGGCCGACTCAAACCGCGTGTCGGATTGCGGAATCATTGGAATGGCATTCATCCACAGTTGGCCATCGATTACCGTGAAGGTTTGCACTATGCCGAAGAAACCCGCGATAACCGGTGGCCCTTCGCGAAATTCATATCTACCAGCGTACTTTGCGAGAACGGCTGCGCCGATCTTCATTCCAGTATTCGCCTTGCCCACCAGATGAGTCGCGTCCCGCTCGTTCTCGCAAATCGTCTCCAGCATGTCGGTATCCGGTGCGTAGTTCACCATCAGGGAGATGCTCAGCGGCCTGACCAACGTTTTGGGATCGTCATAAGTGATTTGAAACTGCATGTGACCAAAATCGACACGCCGGAACCTCTCGGTTACGCGCAGGTCTTCGGAATGCGGGTGGCCTACCCTGTCGAGCCAAGTCCGGTCATTGAAGCCCGCGCTCTCGACTACCAGCGTATCCCCGTCCCAGTGGCCAACCGAGTATCCCATCCACGTCGGGTTTGGATCTTTGGGCAGTTCACGCCCGTCCAAAAAGATCTGCCGATAAATGGCGCCGCGTTCGTAGAGTAGCCCCACGACGCTGGGGGACTGAATTATGCGGTAGAGCGCGATGCCTCCGGCGGTAAGAATCTCCAGAGGACCGCCCGGGAGGCAATGCGTAATGGGATCGCTCCCATGAAAATCCGCGAGGTGCTGTTTGAAGACGGCCTCCGCCGCCGGTCGGAAAATCCCCTCGTCCTTCACGTCTTGAATGACATCAAGGTTATAGGGGTTCATTTCCGGCCGCCACAATCCGGACAGGTCCGGCGTCCCATCAGCTGTCCGAGGCGCGGGAGCGTTCAGGTTCGGCTTGCCGTCGGAAGTCCGAGGAATCCCCGGCGTGCTGAAGTTGAGCCACTGAGCGCTCACTAAAACCGGGAGCAGCCACAACGTTGCCGCGGTCGCAATTCGGTTCATGGAGGTCCTCCCGCTGATTTTTGGACAACATTATATTGAAGCCTGTTCTGTCCCCACGCTCAGCGGTGAGCGGTTGCTCACGCCGCGCGCCTGTAGTGGCCGAGCTGTCCGCTGAGGCGTGACTGCCGGCACACTCTGCACAGGACCAGGCACACCGCTCTTCAGTTGACGAAACGCGCAGGCTGCGTATTCGTGCAACCTGGTAATGCGCGGCAAACGCGGATACCGCTCGTCGGAAATGACCTTTCTCCGATCGAAATAATTCGCTCGAGACACTCCTCCGTCATCGATCGCATGAATCTTTCGGCGTACGCATTCGCATTCGGGGCCTGCTAGGGAGTCTGCACGACACGAATCCCGCCCACCTCGAGTTGTTCGCATACCGCCACGCTCCACTTTGTATCCCGATCGCAGATCAACACCCGACACTGCAACCTGAGAGCGGCCTCTTGCCACGTCGACCTATTTCACCGGTTTCGGTTCGAGCGCCGAGAGCTCGCGAATGGCGTCGGTGTAGATCAAGAACGCGCGCGGCGTCGCGCTTAGCTCAATCGCACGAGAATACGCCTGCACCGCCTCGAGCCGATGGCCGTTCGCACGATGCGCACGGGCGACGAGCACCGCTGCCTCCGCTGATCGCGGAGATTCAGCGGCGAGCGTCTCGGCGAGCTCGAGGCCGTCGACGGCCTTGCCAATCGCCAGCAGTTGACCGGTGAGGCGCGAGAGTTCGGCGTTACCCGCGTCGTACTCAGTGCCGGCGCGCATCTGTTTGGCCTGCGCCAGCGCCGCCGTGAGGCCCGACGCCTCGAATGTCTTCAGGAGCACCGGCGCGGCAGGCCGTTTCGGCATCGCTGGCTCCTTGCCGTCCAGCACGGCACGGATCCCGTCGGCCATCTGGTTCAGCGGGGCACCTCCCGTGTTGTTCAAGAGCACGATGAGGCGCTTCGACTCCGGATTGCGTGTGATCAGCGTGTTAAAGCCATTGATGCCGCCGCCATGCTCGATCGTCGTCACGCCGCCTTTCTTGGTGATCGTCCACCCGTAGCCGTAGTCCGACAGGAACGGCGTGAACATCCGCTCCTTGCTCTTGGCGGTGAGCACCTTCTCGGTATACAGCGCCTGATCCCACCGGTACAGATCCTCGACGGTCGAATAGAGCGATCCCGCTGCATAGGGCTGCGTCATGTCGATGTAGGTTGTGTTGGTGTAGGAGCCGTCGAACCTCTTGTCATATCCGGCGGCGCGTTTCACCAGCAGCGGCTGTGTGGAATCGTACCCGGAATCGTTCATGCCGATCGGCGTGAAAATGCGCTCGCGCAGCACCGTCTCGTAAGGCTGTCCGGTGACCTTCTCGAGAATCGCGCCGAGCAAGAAATAGCCCGAGTTGCTGTAGCTGAACTTGGTGCCCGGCTCGAAGAGCAGATCCAGTTTCGAGAAAAACTCGTCGACAAACTTCGCGGGCGCGTACGGATTGCGAGCCGTCGCGCCAAACGCCGGGATCTCGGTATAGCCGACGATGCCGGACGTGTGAGTGAGGAGATGGTGGATGGTTACTCGATCCCCCGTCTGGCGGGGATAATTCGGAAGGTAGCGGGTGACCGGCGCGTCGAGGTCGATCTTGCCCTGCTCCACGAGCTGCATGACCAGCGTGGCTGTGAATTGTTTCGTGATCGACCCGAGCCGGAACTTTGTGTCGGGAGCGTTCGGGACGTTCCACTCCATGTTGGCGAGGCCGTACCCCTTCTTTAATTCGACCTGGCCAGCATCGGCCACGAGGGCAGACCCGTTGAAGAGGCCCAGTTCCTGATAGCGCGCGAGGAGCGCGTCGATTTGGTCTCGAACATCGGCTGCAAACACCTCACGCGGGTTCGCGACAATGACAACGCAGACCACCACGATTCGAGTGATCCAGATGAGCTGGCCGTAAGATCGTCGAAGGTTGCTGATTCGCATCCGTTACCTCCGTCCCAACGCCTCACGTCGACGCTTCCGACTTGGCTGCCGAATACGACAGCATCCTACACGTGGCACTTTCTCTGTTGGAAACCGAATTTTTCGTCGTCTCGCGCGAACAATAACGAAACCCGAATCATCGCGGCTTGAAACGCTGCAGAGGGCAGCCCAGCGAAGACCCG
>JBPYEE010000655.1:0-21820 GCA_051985095.1 Vicinamibacterales bacterium
CCCTTTCCGCGGATCCCGCCTGGAGTCTCGAAGACGACGTCGTCTGCAATCACCTCCGCGAACCCGTTGATATCACGTGCGTTGAACGTTGCGGTCCCCCTCTCGAACGCCTCGCGTACGCTTCTCGTCATGATGACCTCCAGTTGCTGATTCCTACCTCAGCGTAGGTCGGACGGCTGGTGGCCCGCAACGTTGCTCAAGCCTGGGTTCGTGGCGAGAATTGGCAATTCGAGACCTACGGGTCTTCCAGCCTGAGTCAATTTCGCCGCTATTGTTTCAACGAACCGAGCGCGCTTCAATTCTTGCCGTCGATGTGGCTATTCCGCCTCGTCGCTATCCTCGCCTCAATCACGCTTGCGCCCGGTCAAACCGTGCCGTTCGCGCGACAAGTCAAAGTAATCGCCGGTGATGTCCCCGTTGTTTTTGATACGGGTGAGTTCGGTTTGTTCCGCGCCGGCGACGTCAACTTGGTAAAAGGTGCCGCTCGCGTAGATGAACCCGTGCAGAAGATCGTTCGCATCCGTAAAGCTTCCGGCAATCTCGCCGCCGTCATTGATCCCGAAGGGCTGTGTGTCAATAGCGAGGGGAAAGTCAAACGACGTGAATTGCCCGCCGTGGAGCAAGAAGCCATGGCCCGTGAACTGAGCGTCAACCCATTGCCCCACAATGTCTCCGGTATTGTTGAGCCCGAAGGCTATCGTGCCCGCGGATCCCGGAAAATCGACGGTGTTGAACGTGACGCCGTCGTAGGTTGAAAAACCGTGGAGATTGTTCCGGGCATCCACAAAATATCCGACAACTTCGCCCGCATCGTTGACTTCGTATGGGACTGTGCCGTTTGGCTGGGCTAGCGGGTGGTCGATCTTGACGAGCGTTCCATGATCATCCAAAAACCCGTGATCCACGCCGTCGAATCCGCCGTAGGTGCCCACGATTTGGCCTTTAGAGTTGAGTCCTAAGGTGACACTGCCAATCGTTTCGGGCAAATCGAACAATCGATAGAAGCTTTCCTCCAATGTGAAACCGAAGTCCGGGCTTGCCACAAGCTCCGTATCGCCCAAGATGGTGGTGACGTTTTTGTCGAAGACGGTAGAGAATGCCGCCCCGGGAAAATCAGCAGAGGCGAAATCGTAGGGCTTCGTTCTCGCCAAGCCTGACGCCACGGCGTCCATCGCGGGGCCGGAAGCGGTCGAGAGCTTCTCGCGCGAGCCCGACGGGTTCAAGAGCACCCTAGGGTCGAGCGATTTCGGACGGGCGGCCACCGATTGCGCCCGAGCAGACCCTGCTAGCAAAGGCAAGGCTACCAGCGGCAATGAAACAAACTTAACTAACTGCATTTTCTGTTTCTCCTTTTGAGTCTAAGGCTTAAACCACTGGCCCCCCGCGCGGACGGGGGAGCTGTTTTGTTGGCTTTTCTCTTTTTCCGCCAATTCAAATTTACTTTGCGTTGTTCGGCGGGCACGCTGGAAAGGCCCGCGATTCAAGCGTTGTGCCGGAGCTTTTGACGGCGGTCAATGCCTGGCCGTTTCCGTCGATGCCGTCTAAACCCCCATCCGAATGGTCTTCGTCGCCGGCCAGAGCCCCTTCCTCGCCACAATTTGCTGACTCGCTGCCACTCGCCCTGGTTCAAACCAACTCCGCCCTAACGTGTGCGAATTCTGCCTCCGCCGCTGCTTTGAAGTCTTAGGAAATGTTTGAAGATCTTTTGAGAGTCTTTTGAGAAGTGGCGTTCAATCGAAAGATTCAGTCTGTAAGTTGTTGAATGTCCATCGACGAACGCACCGAAGTTCGGCGAAATTACTTCTTGTTCCTTTTTCAACAACCACGATGGTTGGCGTTTCCGCCTGCGATCTACCGACGACCAGCGCGTTCGGTTGGCCGCCAGGGTGAAGCAATTGAGTCGTCGAGCGCTCCGCCTGACATACACGAGACACTTAAATCGCGGTCCCGCGGCGATTGCGAAAGACAAAGAGCCGGGCGGATCCTGCAGGACTCGAACCTGTGACCTCCTGATTCGTCGCCCAGAACAAGAGGAGTTAGCCGGTCCTTGACGGCGGCTGCCCTTAGTTGCGGATCGCGCAATCTGCCGCTCAAAAGAGGACCGTTTCGCTCCTTCGTGTCATGCCGCAATTAGCTCCACTGTGCGCGCCTTGCTGCGCCAAAAGGGCAAGGAAAGGCAACGTCGGTACCTCGTGCGGTGCGTGAACTCGACCCACGGAGCCACGCAGCCTCGCGATAATAGAACCTGAGCAGACCGCTGAGGCGCTCACGACACTCGATCGGACCTGTTCCAATCACCGTCATCTTGGGCGCGATGAGTTCGTTGCCCAGACCCTGGTGCGGACGTTCTTCATGACAATGATCCATGAACGCTCTGACCGAAGCTCGAAGGTGGGGCTCGCCGAGGAGTACCATTCGATCCAAGCACTCCGACTTGGCGGACCCCCATCGGCGCGCGGCTCCGAGCGGCCGTGCTGGGTCGCGGCGGCGAAGAAGCCAGCCTTCTTCTTGTGCTTCAGGCGGTAGCTCTCGCCCTGGATCATCAGGGTGGTGAGGGAGCACGCGATCGAGGATCGCCGCAGCGAGGACGTCGTCTCCGAAGACCGCGCCCCAACTGATCCGCGTCTCAAAACACTCTCAAGAGATCTTCAAACATTTTCTAAGACTTCCCAACAGGGCGGGAGGCAAGATTCTCGGCGTGGCTCGAGTCTCGAGGCCAATGGAGATCCCGCGGCATTAGAAGGGAGAGAGCAGGTTATGACACTCGTCCAGCTCGTCAAACTAGCGGGTGCGGTCGCTACCGTTGCGTTACTCTGGTTCGCGGGTCTGTCGGTCACATCGCCTCGCGTGCGTGCCGACTCACCGGAGACGAATTCGACAGTACAACTCGGTTTTGACATCGCACCAGTCAAGCTCAATTTGAACGGCTTGAACCCAGCCCTCGTGGGGAAGGGCAGCTACATCGTCAACTCGAAGGGCGACTGCAACGGCTGTCATGTCAGTCTCGACCTTTCCCCGATAGACCCCAACGGGTTCGTACCGGGCCGCGATCCGTACTTGAAACCCTTCACGCCGCCTTCGGAGGTCAATCCGGACTCTTATCTGGGCGGCGGCAGGACGTTCGGTCCGTTTCCCGGTCAAGGGATCGGGGGACAAGGTCCGCTGATGATCTACAGCCGAAACTTGACACCCGGGTGCGACGTGGCTCCCTGTACCAGCCCGCTTCCCGAAGGCGGCCACACGTTCGAGGAGTTCGAGGGGATCATCAGAACCGGGCACGACTTTGATCACGCGCACCCGGCGTGCCCGAAGTTAGGTGCGGAGGGTTGTATCATTTCTCCTCCCTTCAACGCCGATCTCCTTCAGGTCATGCCGTGGCCGACCTTCGCCAATATGTCGGACGATGACATCCGTGCGATCTACGAGTACTTGAGGGCAATTCCATGCATCTCCCATGAGGGCACAGTCGGCCTGCCGGCCAACCTGTACCAGGCGTGCCCTTGAGGCGTGATTGCTGACCGGCGCAACCGTCTGGCGCCGGTCCGTAAACATGCGAAGTTCCATCGCTGTCTTCGACGATTGAAAGCTCATCGCCACGGGTAAGCTGTGGAAGAAAGGTTCGGCGGAACCTGTGATCCGCAAAAATATAGTCCGGCAACGCTTACCTTTGATTTTGGGCGATCGCCTGCTGCAATGGCGGGACTGCCGACCCGGTTCGCGCTCGGATCACGTACGCTCTCGAAGCATGCGCCTATGCGGTCTTCTCATCGCCCTCCGCGCCGTCGTCAACGTGCTCGCGGACGTCGCACGCTTCGGATGCCTGACGGTGCGCGCACACACACAGCTGGCGGCGGAGAACTTGTTTCTCCGGAAGCAGTTGGCGTTGTCTGGCGCGTCAGGTGAAGCCACGGCGTGCTGACGACGCGACGCGCATCACGCTGGCGGCCTTGTCTCGGCTGGTGAACTGGCGTGAGCTGCTCGTCGTCGTCGAGCCAGACACCCTGACGCGCTGACATCGAAAGGGGTTTCGGTTGCTCTGGCGGCTGAAATCGAAGGGATCAGGACGGTCGCGAATTCCAGCCAACCTGCAGCAGTTGATTGCGGAGATGGCCGCGGCCAATCGAACGAGGGGTGAGGAACAGATCGCCTCGGAACTCCTCGTGAAGGTTGGGATCCGCGTGTCGCCGCGAACGGTCCGACGGTATATGCCGCGGCGGACGCCGCCCCGCGGGAGGATCGGGTCTCAGACGTGGAGCACCTTTGTGCGGAATCACGCGAAGTGTCGGTGCTGGCGTGCAATTTCTTCGTCGCGGTCACGGCTACGTTTCGCATCGTGTACGTGTTCGTGGTCCTTGACGTCGGTACCCGACGCATCGTGCGTTGGAATATGACGGGCATCCGACGGCGGATTGGACCGCGCAGCAGTTCGCACGATCATTTCCGGCGATCAGCCGCATCGGTGCGTCATCCACGATCGCGACAGCATCTGCACGGAGGGTGTGGATCGCACGTTGGAGCTTATGGGTCTGACGGTCCGAAAAACGCCGGTTCGGGCGCCACAGGCGAATGCCTTCTGCGAACGGCTGGTGGGAACGATCCGACGCGAATGTTTGGACTTCGTGATTCCGCTCAATGAAGGGCATCTTCGACAGACTCTCAGATGTTGGACCCGCCACTACAACCGCGGACGGCCTCACGCGAGCCTTGGGTTCAGGGATTCCAGATCCGCCGGAGGATTATTCGGTGGTCAGTCCAACGGCCATCGCATTCCGGCGGACCGTCGCGTGGTGGAGACGCCGATCTTAGGAGGACTCCACCTCGAGTATCGGCTCGCACCGGCCGCGTGAGAGGCCGGGAAAGGTTTGCGGACGACAGCCACTAGGACGAGATCATTCCGAAAGAAGCGCGCGATAGTGCGGCGAGGCGCCGCGAACGATCTTTGCTGCGGATTACCATCACTCTTTGAGATACGCTTGCGCCCATGAGCGCAGCCCGATTGCCCGCCGGACTCGTCAGCTGCCTACTCGCCGCCACCACGCTCGTTCTTGCGCAAGGCTTCGTCGCGCCACCCGTAAGGGCGGCGCAACGGGCCGCTCCGCCCACTAGCGATCCAAGCGCGCCCGGGCATGTCAGCGCAAGAGAATTGCCGGACGGAGCGGTGCCGCTGACCGACGCCGAGGGCGACTTCATCATCGGACCGACACACGACCCGGCGCCCGAAATAACCGTGAACGAAGCGAAGCCGCGCGGCGTCATCCCCAACTTCGAGATGAGCTCGGCCGACAGCAAGATGTATCCGGGCATCGCCCGCGACGCCGGTACCTTCGGCACGCCCGATCCTGCCGATCCAGCCAAACCCAGCGTCACGACCAGTCATCCGGCGCCCTATACGAGCAGGGTCGCTGTGCATGTGCCGAAGCAGTACGGCGCTGGCACCATCGCCCTATTCATCGTCGGCACCAACGGTCCGGATCCGTTGCAGTTCACCGCGCTCGACAACCTCATTACGCATAAAAAGTGCCAGCGATGATCGCGATCTCGATCGGCAACGGCAGCGGCGACGCGCAAGGCAGCGAGCGCGGTCTGGAATACGGCACCATGTCAGGCAAGTACGCCGAGTTCGTCGAGTCCGAAGTGCTGCCGCGTGTCGAGAAGGAAGCGAACGTCAAGCTCACGAAGGATCCTGATGCGCGCGCGACGATGGGCTGCAGCTCGGGCGCGGCAGCGACGCTTATCACGGCATGGTATCTCCCGGAGTCGTACCACCGCGTGCTGTCGTATTCGGGCACGTTCGTGAATCAGCAGTGGCCATCGAATCCCGCCACGCCGGGCGGCGCCTGGGAGTTTCACCGCACGCTTATTCCAAACAACGCTCAGAAGCCTATTCGCGTCTGGATGGAGGTCGGCGATCGCGATCTGTTCAACCCGGGCGCCATTCGCGACAACATGCACGACTGGGTGGTGGCCAACGAGCAAATGGCGACAGTGCTCGCCGCGAAGGCCTATCACTACCAGTTCGTGTTTGCCCGCGACGCCGGCCATTGTGATCGGTCGACGAAGATGCAGACGCTGGCCGAGGCGCTCGAGTGGGTGTGGCGGGGATTCAAAGACTAGCCGACAGGCCGGCGGCCATCGTCTTGATCGGGCCGGCGGGCACGGGCAAAACCACCATCGGCGAAGCACTGGCGTCCCAACTCGGTGCACGCTTCGTGGACGGTGATGATCTGCACACACTGGCCAGCATCGAGAAGATACGGCGAGCGGAACCGCTCACCGACGCGGACCGTGCGCCGTGGCTCGACCGGGTGCGAGCACGATGCCTCGAGGCGCTCGCTGCCGGCGAGACTGTCGTTGCCGCCTGCTCCGCGTTGCGCCGCGCCTACCGTGAGCGGCTCGCGCAGCAGGACCCACGGTTCGTTTTTGTCTTCCTGGATGTACCGCCTGACGTTCTGGCGCAGCGCCTGGCAGGTCGGCGCGGCCATTTCGCCGGACCGGATCTGCTGCCGAGCCAGCTTGCGGCGTTCGAACGGCCCGACAACGCGTTGACCGTGGACGGCCGGATGAATGTTGGCGATCAGGTGGAGTTCATCAGGGCTGCGCTCCGACTCTGAGGCAATGGCCCCAGACCTTCAACTCATCGCGGCCGCTGTCTTCGCCATCGTCGCGGTCGTTCTGCTGATCTCGGTGCTTCGCGTTCATCCGTTCCTCGCGTTGATCTTCGGCTCTGCCATGCTCGGCGTGATCGCGCGCATGCCGCCTTCAAAGATCGTCGATGCATTCGCGGCTGGCGTGGGGTCGACGGTCGAGAGCGTCGGTCTGCTGATCGCGCTCGGCGCGATGATCGGCGGGCTGCTGGCGGACAGCGGCGGCGCTGACGTGGTCGTTGACCGGGTGATTGGTGGTGTCCCGACGCGTTGGCTTCCGTGGGCCGTCGCCGGCGCGGCGGCGCTCGTCGGGCTGCCGCTGTTCTTCGAAGTCGGTGTCGTCCTGCTCGTTCCGGTAATCTTGCTCGTCGCGCGGCGGCTCGACGTCCCACCGATGCACGTCGGGATCCCTGCGCTCGCCGGGCTCTCCGTGCTGCATGGCCTCGTTCCACCGCACCCGGGTCCGCTCGTCGCGGTCGCCGCGTTGAAGGCCGACATGGGGTTGACGCTCGCCTTCGGGCTCGTGATCGCGTTGCCGGCTGTGATCATCGCTGGACCGCTCTTCGCTGCGATCGTCACTCCCTTCCTGCACGCTGGGGGTGCGCCTCGACCTCAGCCCAGGATGCCCGCCACACGAACACCACGATTCGCGTCAACGGTGCTCGCGATGATGTTGCCGGTTGCGCTCATGCTCCTGCGGGCCGCCAGCGAGTTGCTCCTGCCCGCCGGCTCACGTGCCCGAAGCGCGCTGGACGTCGCCGGCACTCCGGTCGTCGCCATGCTCGCCGGCATCGTCATGGCGATGTTCACGTTGGGTCTGGCCGCCGGCATGAGCCGGCGGCAGGTGTCCGACTCAATCGCAGGATCGCTGCCACCGATCGCCGCCATTCTGCTGATCGTCGCCGCGGGTGGAGGATTCAAGCAGACGCTCATCGACGCTGGCGTCGGCGCGGTGGTCGGTCGCGCGTCGCAAGGACTCGGTATCTCGCCGCTCATTCTGGGCTGGCTCGTGGCGGTGGGGATCCGGCTCGCGACGGGATCCGCTACCGTCGCGACCATCACGGCTGCCGGCATCGTCGCCCCGCTCGCTGCCGGCATGGACCGATCGGCCGTCGCACTGCTGGTGCTCGCCATCGGTTCCGGGTCCCTCTTTTTCTCTCACGTCAACGACGCGGGATTCTGGCTGGTGAAGGAGTACTTCGGCCTCTCAATCGCCGACACGTTGAAAAGCTGGTCTGTCATGGAGACGATCATCAGCATTGTCGGACTCGCCGGCGTCCTCCTGTTGCGCGCGTTCGTGTAGCACGGATCGCGGGTGACGTCGCTCTCGTGGGGTTCGATCGCTGAGTCGCGATCGCACGGCAGAACGGCGAGCCCTTGTGTCGCGCTCCTCACGCGACACAGCCAACTGGAGAAACAGGCACACCGCCTTTGATCGGCCGTGCCGAACAATACGGTCAACGTCCTCGATGTGAACCTCGGGTACGGTGTTTTTATCCCTGCGAAAGACCTCAGCCAGAAGTTGCTCGCGGGGTTGCTGACTGCGGTGGGTCAAGCTCAGCATTTAGATGCCTGCGAGGGGGCGAAGACGATCATCCGATCTCGGTGCGTCGTTGCTCGGATCGAGTTTCTGCGGACTACAGGGAGTTGTTTTACATCGTGGCGAACCGAACAGTCACGACCGCTTTCTTCGATTCGCGGCCACCTCCGGATTTACCCAGGCCCGCAGCGGCTCGCCTTTCAGTCCGGCGATCAAATTGTCGGCGGCGATCTCCGCCATTCCGTTGCGACTGCTCACGGTGGCGCTCGCAATATGCGCCGCCACGATGCAATTGCGCAGTCCCACCAGCGGGTTGTCGGCACGCGGCGGTTCGGGATCGGTGACATCGAGCCCGGCGGCGAAGATCGTTCCGTTGGTCAGAGCGGCGGCAAGATCGGTTTCGACGACGAGCGGCCCTCGCGCGGTGTTCACGAACACGGCGGTCGGTTTCATCTTGGCAAACGCCTTGGCGTTGAACATTCCCCGCGTGCTGTCGTTCAAGTCAGCATGCACGGAGATGAAGTCCGAATCGGACAGCAACCGATCGAACGAGACGCGCTCCGCTCCGATCTCGCGCTCGGCTTGTTCATTCGACCGCTGGTCGTGATACAGGACGCGCATACCCCAGCCGCCACGACAGCGGCAGGCCATCGCAAAGCCGATGCGACCCATACCGACGATACCCAGCGTGCGACCGACGAGGTCCTGCCCGATGTGCCCGAGGGGCTCCCAGGTCTTCCATCGCCCGGCCGCGACATATTTCTCGGATTCGACGATGCGACGGCTGGCGGAGATGAGCAATGCGAAGGCCATGTCGGCCGTGGCGTCGGTGAGCACGCCCGGTGTGTTTCCCACAGCAATGCCGCGTGCAGTGGCCGCTGGAACATCAATATTGTTGAACCCCACCGCATAGTTGCTGATCACGCGTAAGCGCGGTGCCGCATCCATCACGGCTGCATCGATTCGTTCGGTCAAGAGCGAGAGCAGTCCTTCGCAGTCCGACACCCTCTCCCGCAATATGTCCACCGAAGGCGGCAGCGGTTCCGTCCAGAGAGTAGCCTCACAAAACGCCAGCACCGTGTCGAGTCCAGCGGCGGGGATCACACGCGTGACGAAGACTTTGGGCTTGTTCATGCGAGATTCCTGTCTTCGAATAGTCAATGCTCGGCCGGTTCACTCGGGCCATTGTAGTGTCTTTCGATGAAATAGTTTGTTTCGCGGCTCCGCTCGCAGTTGCGACGATTCTGCGGTGAACCAGTCCGCGAAGACGGTCTCGGCGTTTCACTGTGAATCGAGTGCGGCTGCCCTGCGGTTTGACCGAGCTATTTCCACGGACCTTCTGCACTTTCTCGCGCGAGTTCTCGTCACCCAAGCGGCACGGCTGCTCACGGGCAGCGACTCTGATCCCGGACAAGGTTCTGGCCGTCTACTCGTGCGGCGTGCGGTCCCCCGTTCTTCCGGCATCACCTCCCGACGCTAGGGCGCTGTGGGGTGTGGTCCGCAATTATTCGATCGCGCCAGATTTCAGCGGTTTTCGAGCCGATCGCTCAGCTCCGGGGTCGATCGCTCGTTGCGGTCGCGTAGGATCCGTCAGGTCTTGCTCGGACCTGTGCGGCCTCTGTTTCAAACTCTGTGTCAGGTCGCACGCGATCTCGTCGCGCTGATCGCGTCGGCGATGCGGTCACGTGGCCAACTCGCGGCCAAAAACCTGTTCCTGTGCAAGCAGTTGGCGTTGCATCTGGAACGGCAGGTGAAGCCCCGCCGGTCCGATGACGCCATACGCATCAGCCTTGTCGCCGTTCGTCGACTGGCGGCACCTGGTGACCGTCGTGAAACCGGAGACCCTCATTCGATGGCATCGAAAGGATTCCGGTTGTGGTGGCGCTGGAAGTCGCGGGCGCCCGGCCGGCCACCGAGTTCCCGTGGATTTACAGCAGTTGATCGCCACGACGGCGGCCGCCAATCGGACCTGGGGCGAGGAACGTCGCACTACCACCATGACCGGAACCATCAGGGTTTGGGCAATGTGTTGATCTGTCCGAGCAGCGTTCAGACGCGGCGGGACGACCGCATCGTCTGCCGTGAGCGAATGGGCGGACTGTTGAAGTTCTATCATCGGCCGGCCGCGTGATCGCCCTGGAGGTCGCATGCTCGCCCTCAATCGTTCCGCGATCATCGTCCGGCCGAAGCTCCCGTTTCTGGAACCGGCTCCATTCTGCCGACCCGACATGCAGACTGACGCTGGCCGACCTCGGTCTGGAGCCCACGATCTACCTGGTACCGGAATGTGCCGACGCCGGCTAAGAGCGTGCGGCCCTGCAGACGGTCTTCCAAACGATTTTTGAGAACGAGCTTGATGGCTGGTGGCGGGATCGGACGACGTAGCCGTCGTCCAGATCCTTTGGAACGTTCAGTCAGTGGTTCGATTGCCAGTTCCACTCAACGTTGCTCGACTCAGCGGACGAGCCGCTCATCGAGGAGCCCTTTTAAACCCGACTTGAACGACATTCGGCGTGTCGAGCAAGTTTCCGGACAGTAAGTACAGAAAGTCCGTGGAGCTCCGTCTTTTGTCGCCGTCAACTCCCGTTGAGGCAGACTCGATTTCTCGCACGTGAGGGTGTTAAGCGGCGAAAGGCGAGGCGATTTTGTCTTATGGTGGCTCGGTGGTGGCAAGAACCTTGCTCGGCCAATCGAAAATCTGTGGAGGAGAAATTGAAGACGATCTCAGCAGTACGGAGCCCAGAATTCTTGCGGTTCCTGCCTCGGAGGTGCACGTCTCGCCACCAGCGTCTCAATGCGGCGTTGATAACTGCTATCGGCCTCGTAATCACGGCGGCTCCCTCGGCGCGTGCGACGCCGATTCCCATTCCCGGCGATGCCTGCACTGGCGTTTGTGGAATGGATAGCGCAAACGGAGACGTGACCAATCCACCCGGATTCAGCTCCTATTTCTTTGTAACGACTGCCAGGGCGCCGTCCGGCGGTGGTACGCTGCCGGCCGTATTCGGGTCACCGGGGGCGACTTCGACAAATGGCTCGACGTCCACGACGCCATCGTTTTCAGCAACCGCAGGGGAACTGATAGATTTCGAATTCAACTACGTCACGTCAGATGGTAGTTCGAACTTTCCAGACTACGCATGGGCTGCGCTGATGAGCACCGATGGTGGCTCAAATTACCTCATCTTTTCTGCGCAGACACAGCCGACTGGGAATACCGTTCCAGGATTCACGATGCCGCCGCTGGCATCTGGTGCATCGCTGATACCGCCAACGGCGCCGATCACAGCAGGGTCGGGAACGACGTGTGGAACCCTCCAGTGTAACAACCCTCCTGGGGGGCCGGTTTGGAGCGAGCTAGGCGGAGACTCCGGGCTATGCTTTGCGCGCGGCTGTGGCCTGACTGGTTGGATTGAATCAAACTTCACTGGTGAGGCCGCCGACAACTATGTGCTTGAGTTCGGGGTTTCGAATGCTAACGATACAGCGTACGGCTCTGGATTGGCGTTCGCGGGCGCTGAGGTTGGCGGAGTTCCGATCATAGCTACGGTGCCTGAACCGTCTAGCTTCGTCTTGCTCTGCACGGGAATTTGGGCCGCGGGGCTAGCGGTTCTCAGCCGAAGGCGGAAGGCTTGGATCCGATAGCTGTCCCTACCAGAAATTCCGTCGGCGCTTCTGAGGAGCGTTGGACGGCCTCTTATGAAGGTGTTTCTGCCACGCAGCTCCAAAGTCCGTGGACGCTGGGTTTGGATCCCGGTGGACCCGTGGTGCACGACGAGCGTGCCGACGGGTAAGCAGATCTGCCTGGCGATAGCGAGACCGATGGTCAGGCCGCGCGGCGTTCGTCGTGGTGCTGCAGCCCGCCGCGGTGAGCGACCTCGACGATCGCGCCGCTGGCTGGCGGTTGCACCGCACGCGGGATCGGCGCATCGTTGTCCAGCGAGAGGTGCGGGCGCCACTCGTGATCCGCCGTTCAGCGTGCGTCGAAGCGATCGTTCGTTCCACACGATGAGGTGATCGAGGCATTCCCGCGTGATGGTCTCGATCACGCACTCCACAAACGGATTCTGCCAAGGCGCATGGGGCGCGATCAGGATCTCCTCCGTGGCCACACTCTGCAGCAGGCGGCCGAAGTTGGGTCCGTAGCTGCCATCTCGATCACGGATCAGATACCGCGGGGGGGTGGTCCGGAAAGGCTTCGCGGATCTGTTGACGCGTCCACGCCGCGGTCGGATGCTGAGTCACATTCAGATGGACGATGCGGCGGCGGTCGTGCGACAGGATGACGAGGACGAACAGGACTCGGACAGTGGCGGTGGGATGAGGATGCCGAGGGCGACCGACCCGAAGTCGACGGCGGTTGTCTCATGGAGGACCTTGATGGGGATGTCACGTTTCAGTCTCCATCCAGCGCTCGATACATCTATGCCTTCACCACTGTGAGCGGAATCATCAGGTGCTCGGGAACGTCCTCATTGATGGCGCCGAGGCCCGCCGTGTGGGTCCGATTCGCAGCCGACCTCGGCTGGGCGGGTTGCTCAACTACTACGAGCGCGCGGCACGATGGTCTATTCGGCTGGCCGTTGGAACATTAGGAGCTGTAAAAATGCGCTGACGAACGACGTAACGGACGGGCAGGAGCACGGCATGTCCGAAGAACGCTAACCGAACGGGCCTCTATTTATGTAAATCGAATTTCCGCACTCAAACACCGTCCGATTATGTCGATAACAGCAACTCCAACGAAGTATCAATCACCTCGGAGGATAACAATCTCCGCCCACGCCGTTATCCACCTTAGCGTTTCCGTATGCACGTCGGTGCTGTTGGCTCTGGCGCACGGCCGTTGGATCTTGTCGCATTTCTCCGTGGATCCCTACCTTCAGGACAGCGGCTGGCTGGCTTATCTGTTCGCGAGCGGGGATCCGCTGCTGCACAATCCTCGGGCGATCAACTCGTTGAGTTTCTACGCCCATCACGTGTCGCCGCACTTGTTCATTTTCGGCGCACCGCTGTCCATCCTCTTGAACCTCGACGGCTTTCACATATTCGCCGTTCACCAAGCTGCATTCTTCACGCTTTTCTTTATCAGCTCGGCAGTCCTGAGTTCTCCGGGTATGGCCGGACGGAATTGGAGGTGGACGCTAATTGCAACGGTACTGGTCGGTGCGTTCGGAAATACGCTCTTCCAAGCCGCGGCCTACCCACATATCGAAATTGCAATAGTGGCGCTTGCCGCCTTCGCGATTGTCTGCTGGCGAAGGGGATGGTGGCTGGCGTATCTGTCTTGCCTCGGCTGGCTGCCACTCATTCGCGAGGACGGCGGATACTACATCTTCGTTGTGGCAGCTTGTTGCGCCGTCTTGCGGTACGGAGGTAAGGCCGGTGTCCGGCGGCGCACGTTGGTCGTGATGGCTGGCATCGGGATTTGCGCGAGCATATTGTCGTTTGGAATTAAGGCCGCTTATTTTCCAGGTTTCGACGCGTTCCGAACCAATTTCTCAGGTGCGGCATGGTCCCACGTCACGGTCGCGTTCGTCGAGGAGCGCGTACGTGCTCTGCTGACCAACTGGAACGTGATCCCTGTGATAGTTGGGTCGCTTTTGCTCTCCATGAAGAGCTGGGAGTACGGGTTGGGCATTCTCCTGCTGGCACCGATATACCTGCTCCACCTCATGGCTATCAGACCGGAACACGGTCACTTTACGCTCTACTTCGCATTGCCGTGGCTCTGGCCATGGATGTTGTGGATAGCACTGTATTCGGAGAGATCGAGCAGCTGTGTCGCGGACGCAAGCGAGACCATCATTCTATTGGCGTGTAGCGCAACTCTATGCGCGCCAGTGATGTGGGCCTTCGGGTCTCGTCAGTCATACTGGTACCTCGGGGAGTGGGCATTCACAAGGCCTGTGTACAACCTTTCTATGATGAACCGATACGTACGGACCGCGCTGCAATCAGAATCGGTGGCGCCAGAGCGGAGGTGTACGTCGCAGGGCGTCGCAGCGCTCGTCCCTGGCGATCTTGAACCGAGCCGAGTCATCTATCGTGACCCAGCTAGGTGCGCCTTGCTGGTTCTGATGAAAGGCGAAACGGACTATCCCGCGCTAGCAGGATCTGCTGAAGCAAGTGGGCTGCGCCCGATCGCACGTGCTCGGAACCTTGAGGTTTGGGTCAAATAGATATTCAATCACGAGGCCGTTCTGTTCCACCGATCGGCCAAATCGAACGGTTGAGCACGCGGCGGCCGAACTGTTCCTATGATGTGTTTTTGTTCGGACTCCGTAAAATAGCGGCCTTTATCTCTCCATCGGAGGATGCCGCTGTGTTCCTGGCTGGCTCTTAGGTCCTGTTCCAGCGCGTCCTACCGCCGTGTGTCTGCGGTTCCAGTCGACGGACTTCAAAGAACTCGAGATCGTCGTCCTTCGTCACGAGCTCGATGAACGAGGTGTTCCGCGAATATTCTCGGAAAGAGCCGCCCGCCCGCACGACCTTCCAGGCCGCAGGGCTGGTTGCCGGAGCGCGGGTGGAGATCGAGGCGATCGAATTTGCTTGGAAGCATCTCAATGAAGCGTCTCAGATGAAGCGTCCCGGATAGAGCGTCGCAGATAACGCGTTGTTTCTGTGCGCTTATTGACTGACACGCCGTATCTCAGACGTCGTATCTGAGACGTCGTGTCTGACACAAGCTCCCGTCAAGAACATGACGCACAAAGGAAACTGATGGGAGCTGTCGAAGGGGAGCGGGTGTCGATCGCGGGTCACTAGCGGCATTCGAGTAAGGCCTGAAGAAGCAACCTTTATAAAGTCTGGAAACCGCAGGCGGCAGGAACCAGTCTGGCGGAATTGTAGTAGGACGCCGACCGACGAAATCGGCAGTCTATCGCCCAGGATGCGTCTGTCTGTATTTGGCAAGTGTGACAAATGCAACCGTTCATACCGTGTTGAAACGGCGATCAACTTCTCGACATTCGGGAGAGCATCCGGTGTTAACCGGATTTCTGGTTGCCTTTTCTTGCCCTTGGCTGCACCATACGATTTGACTCTGCAAGGCGGACGTGCTCGCTCGATTGACGGCCGATAGCACAACACAGAATCTTGTGTCTAAGTCATACCTTCGGTCGTTACGGAATGGCGCGACCGTCGCCTGGACGGAGCCGGGTCTTCAGCGGGCGCACGAACAAGCAACCCGATAACCAGACCAACGGCTTCGTGAATGTATCGATTGGTTACTCATTCACATACACGCCCAAGTCTACCGGCCACGCCGGTGAGCAGGGCAAACGAGGACCCTGCCCCGTATATAAACTCCCGCTCATCACCGAAAAGCGCCAAACGGCACGTGTTGGGATCGAAGGTTCGATGCTGACTTGAAAATGCATCCTGTCGTTCGAGGTTGTCATCCGCACGAGATAGTTCCCAGCCTCAGCCGAGCTCGAATCGAGGACGTTGACCTGGTAGATTGGATTCGTGTGTGGCCACTCCGGTGACAGCATGACATCAACGAGATTGCCATACCCTTGCCCGTTCGATTCCCGGGCCGCTTCAGTTGAGATCACCAGGCGCATCAAACGTAATGCTCTGTCTCCAGCCTGGGAGCTCTGGGAGGCTTTAGCTGGGACTCGGAAGATGATCACCACCGCGGCTGTGAGAATCACGAGCGCGAGCGTTCTTCGCATCGAACCCCCTAACAATCGTGGAGTATTTCGCACGGCGATGAGGAGAAGGGCGGCGACGAATATGCACCCGACGGGCTATTAGCAGAGCACCTCGGCACGTCACACCCCGACGTGAGCATGGCAGTGCGAGGCTTGAGCGTGCTGGCGTGCGATTTCTCCGTCGCGGTCACGGGCAACGTTTCGCATTGTGTACGTGTCCGTGGTCCTTGAGGTCGGTGCCCGACGCATCGTGCATTGGAATATGACGGACATCCGACGGCGGATTGGACCGCGCAGCAGTGTCGCATGATCATCGCTGGCGATCATGCGGCATCAGTACGTCATCGACGAACGCGACATCATCTACTTGGAGGGCGTAGATCGCACGTTGGAGGTCATGGGTCTGACGGTCCGAAGAACGCCGGTTCGGGCGCCAGAGGCGAATGCCTTTTGCGAACGGCTGGTGGGAACGATCCATCGCGAATGTTTGGATTTCGTGATGCCGCTCAGTGAACGGGCATCTGTCGGCAGACCGGCACATGTTGGATCCGCCGCTACAACCTGTGGTCGGCAATTAATCGAGCGCGGCCCGTTTTCGCGGTTTGTCAGGCCGATCAATGAGCCGCAGTCACGCACGGATCACACGCATCGATTCGCCGCGTTTGACCACTCCAGCTGCACGGTGTATTGACCAATCATCCTCGTCTGCCACGCGCAGATGTCTCCGATCTCGCCGTTCGTATCGTCGTACCAGCCCTGCCCGGGAATCGGATCGGTGATCGCTTCACACAACTCGTGCGAGCTCGTCGACGTCAACGCATCGAACACCGCGAGCCCACCGGTACAGCCATTGCACCCTGGATAGGGCATGATGGCGTAATAGAAGCCCGCGCCGATCGCATCGTGGTAGCCGCAAAACGCCTGGCATGATGCGGACCCACCCATCACGACACGCACTCCCGGCTCGACGTAGATGAAGTACAAGGTGTCGGGCGTCGGCTTCGGGACATCCTTGCCCGTCGCCGCCTGCTGAAGCATCTGCTGGACTGCACTGTCGGTGACGGACTTCTTCAGCGCCGGCGAGGTGATCGTCTTGCTACCCGTTCGTGTTCCGTGGCTGATGGCGTACTTCGGCACATTGTATTCAGCGAGCTGATCGATCAGCGGACTCGGAAGAATGAAGTCGAAGAACGCATTGAGCTGGCCGATCAGCGCAGTCTGAGGAGCCTGCTTCCAGAGCGGCCCCCAGAAGATAGTAAAAACCTCGGCGGCTGCGATGAGCGGACCATTGCGATACGTGAGCTTCGGTGGTGCCGCGGCAGGGGCCAGCGTATCGGGAGCATACAGCGGTACGATCCGAATTGCATGGTGGTCGATCGTAGGCGGTCGGCGTCTGTTCGCGGCGCGCGTCGGACGCGCTCGGCGATGTGATTTAGCCATAGCGTCGTATCCGCGTGCACGATGCATTCCCGCCACCCCGGGCTGTGCGAAACTCCGCAGAACGCGGATCACCCGATCATTGGCGGATCGACTCGATCGGGTGAGGCTTGGGCCTCCGGTAATTCGGCCCCATTGACGCCGCCCTTGAACCCGCGGCACGCCTCGGGTTCGCTTCCGTCATGGCCCCGTTGCCTCCGCCGGTCGCGTTCTTGTCGCGATGGTCATTTGACTGAACACCGGATGCTCTGCGGAGCTATTTCCACGGACATTCTGCACTCTCCGCGCAAGTTCTCGTCATTGGGCGAGCGTGGCTGCTGTCGGGCAGCGACCCTGATCCCAGACACGGTTCTGCGCATCTACTCGTGCACCTGCGTCCCCGGGCTTCACGCTGGAACCGGGCTTTTGGTTCGGGATCGGCTGAGGGCAGGATCTTGATCACGACCGTGCGATCTAAACGCGTGTCGCGCGCCTTGTACACCTCGCCGAACCCGCCCGAGCGGGGAGAGGATGTCGTACGGGCCAAGACGAGAACCGGATGCGAGGATCATCGATTCGCCGGCGCGACCCGCCGTAGTTCATCGAAGAAATTCACGATGAAGATCACTTTGTCCTGTTTCGCCTCGCTCGCACGCGGCGGCGCGAGCGCGGCAACAAACCGGTCACGGTTCGGATCGAGATCGAAGTTACGACCGGTCCAGACCGGCGATGCTGCGCGGGCGGATATGCAGGCGCGTGCCAAACCATGGACGCGGTTTATCAGCACTGAACCAGTCGTCACTCGTCGAGTATGGGACGACGGACATCCTCTGGTCAGGTGGGGGTGCGTAGTAGAAGAGTTCACGATGGACTCGGGACCAAGTCGGATTGGTTCCGCCGTTCGTCGAGACTTGGTACTTCCCACCTGGCCCGGGAAACGGGCGCACGAGGATCTCAGAACGGCCGGTCTCCGCCGAAGAGTTACGATCCAGCGGCCGTCCGGCGAGAAGGCCGGGCCGGACTCCGACCATTGGTTATTTGCGAAAGCCGTGATTTTGCCGAGCCTCCAGCCCGAGCTCTCGCCGCCCTCCAGCGACAAGATCATAATGTCGGCGCTCGTCGCGGCGTTCAATTTCCGTGAACGCGAGGAATCTGCCGGAGGGATGCCACGATCCGGGCGTCTGCTGGTTGGCGCTCGTGGTCAATCGCTCGGGAGCGCTGGAACCGTCGGCGCGCACCCAGAAGAGGTTGAACCTGAAGTCTGGTGAGGCTCCGAACGCGATGCGGCGACCATCCGGCGTCCACACCAGCGCCTGGGCTTGGACGCCGGCGTCAAAGGTTCGTCGTTCAAGCGCGTCGCGGCTCCAGTCGCACACCCAAATGTCGTTCTGCTGGCCGAAAATATCCAACGCGAGCCGGCGTCCGTCAGGCGAAAACGTGATGTTGCTCCAGTTGCTCGGCGCGACGCCAAGCGTGCCCGTCCTGCCGTCTCGATTCAGCGACGTGATGGGAAGCGGCAAGTTCACGTCGGCACCGGACAGGGACGCAAGCGTACCGTTGTCAGCGACCGCAATCTGCGCCACTCCACCTGTCGTATTGAACGATACATGTTCGAGCACTGGTACCGAATGGCGGCTGACTTCGAGACGGTTGACGTCGAACGGCGCGGCAAACAGCGTGCTGTCGTGCGCAGAGCGTACTCGCAGGTCGATCGGCGGTCAAAGGCAGTAACATCAGTTCTCCCGATGGACGCGCAGACTCTGTTTCGCGAGGTGGCTGACCTGCCGCCAGACGAACGCTCCCGGTACTTCGACGCGCTGGCGGTTCCGGCCCCGCTTCGAGTGGAAGTCGAATCGCTTCTTCGGTTCGACACCGGCAGCCTGCTGCCGAACTTCGAGTCGGTGTCCAGCGTCGCCGCTGACATCATGCGACTCGCCTCGGATGTTGCCGAAGGGGGGCGGTGCGGCCCGTACACGCTGGTTCGCGAGCTCGGCCGCGGCGGCATGGGGTCGGTCTTCCTCGCGCAACGAACCGACGGCGAAGTGGATCAGCGCGTCGCGATCAAATTTGTCGCGAATGCCGCAAACGGGCCGCTGTTTCACAGTCGTTTCCTGCAAGAGCGGCAGATTCTGGCGTCGTTGCAGCATCCCGGCATCGCGCGCCTGCTCGATGCGGGTCGAACGGCGGGTGGCGGTCCATATCTCGTGATGGAGTACGTCGACGGAGTGCCGATCGACGTCTACGCCGAGCACCTCTCATTGCGCGACGTCCTCGGCCTGTTCCTGGTGGTCTGCGACGCCGTCGCATACGCCCACCGCAGTCTCGTCGTTCACCGCGACCTCAAGCCAGCGAACATCCTCGTCGACACCGGGGGCCACCCGAAGCTGCTCGATTTCGGGATCGCGCGCATGCTCGACGAAGCCGCTGACCGGGGGCTCACAAAGGAACGACTGCTGACGCCCGAGTACGCCAGCCCCGAGCAGGTGCGCGGCGCCGCGCACACGACGGCCACCGATGTGTATTCGCTGGGCGCGGTGCTGTATCGACTGCTGGCTGGACGATCACCGCATGATCCCGAGGGATCGCGCGACGACACCGTGGAGACACTCATCTGTGATCGCGAGCCGCCGCCGCCCAGCCGGCTGAATCCCGCCGTCCCCCGCGATCTCGACTTCATCGTCGCCATGGCGCTGCGCAAGGAGGCCAACGCGCGGTATCCGTCGGTCGACGCGCTCGCCGCCGACATCCGCGCGTACCTTCAATCGCGGCCGGTCGCCGCGCGGTCCGGCAGCGCCTGGTACTGGACGCGCGTGTTCGTGCGCCGCCGCTGGCTGCCACTATCGGCGGTCGTTGCCTTCATCGCGTCACTGTCGATCGGATTCTACGTCGCCAATCGGGAACGTCGAATTGCCGAGTACCGGTTTCTGCAACTGCGTCAGCTGGCGACAAAGCTCCTCCATTTCGACGACGTGCTGCGCGACCTGCCGGGTTCGACGACGGCTCGCCGGCAGATGGTAGCCGCGTCGATGGAATACCTCGATGCGCTGGGACCCGAGGCCCGCCAGGATCGCAGTCTTTCGCTGGAGCTCGCCGACGGGTACATCGCGCTGGCGCAGGTGCAAGGGATCCCAACGAGACCCAATCTCGGCCAGTTCGCCGACGCGGCCGATAGCCTGCGCAAGGCCAACGTGTTCTTGCAGCGTCTGCTCGCGGATGACCGTAGCCGGCCCGAGTTGCTGCTCGACGCCGCCGAAATCGAACAGGATCTGATGATCCTTGCCGATACCCGCCAAGACGATCACGAGGCGCTCGCCCACACGGATCGCTGCGCCGACTATCTCAACGCGCTGGCGCAGAACGGCCGCGCGTCCCCTGAGCAGATCAGGCAGGCTCTGAGTTTTTACAACAACGTGGGTCTCTCGTACATGAATCAGCATCGCCTCGACGACGCGATCCGCTACGACCGGCGCGCCGTCGACATGGCGCGTGCGATTGCGGATCCCCGATTGCTGGCGGCGGGATTGAGCCTGTTGGCGAACGCCCTGCGATTCGGTGGCGACCTCGACGCAGCGCTTCCGCCTATCGCCGAGGCACGTCGCGTCGCGGAAGCCACTCGTTATCCCAACGAAGTGCTCAGGTCAAATTCTCTGTACGGACCGCTTCTCCGGCAGGGCGAGATTCTGGGCGCGGACGAGGGCATCAGCCTGAATCGACCTGAGGACGCGATCGAGCCGCTTCAGAAAGCCTTCGACCTGATGGAGCAGCAGGCCGCGAAGGACCCGCGCGACGCGACGAGTCGCGATCGGCTCGCGACGGCGGCGAGGCAGCTCGGCGACATATTGCGCCATCGCAATCCCCAGCGCGCGCTCGAGATTTACGATCGCGCGATCGAGCGGCAGCGCGAACTGGAGAACAATGCCAGGGCCCGACGTGAAGAAGCGTTGCTTCTCGCACAGTCGTCCTCCGCGCTGCGCGCGCTTGGACGGCTCGGCCAGGCGCGCGATCGCATCGACGCCGCCTTCGAGCTGCTGCGTGGGACCGGCGATTACCCGGCAGCGACCATCGCGCCCGATCGGGAGGTGGCGTCGGCATTACGCGCGCGCGGCGATCTTCAGGCCGACGCGGGGGACGTGGCGTCCGCGATTGCGACCTATCGTGAGCTGTTGAAGAAGGTCGCGTCGTCAAAGCCGGACGCCGAGCACGACCTGCGGCAGGCGAGCGATGTGTCGGCGCTCTATCTCAGGTTCGCCCGTGTGTTAATCCGAGCGGGAAATCGCCAGGAAGCGGAAGGGATCGATGCGCGACGCCTTGACCTCTGGCGCGCCTGGGATCGCCGGCTCCCGCACAACACGTTCGTGCAGCGTCAGTTGACCACGACTGCGGACCGAATTCAGTAGGACGCGGTCATTCGGCGGCGGCCGACAGCCGCCGCCGCAACCACGCATGCGCGAATCGCAGCTCGTGCTGGACCACGTGCACAGTTCGGCCGAGGGCAAGCGCGGTCTCTCCCGCGGTCATGCCGCCGAAGTATCGCATCTCGATGGCCTGCGCGGCCGAGGGAT
>JBPYEE010000656.1:0-8128 GCA_051985095.1 Vicinamibacterales bacterium
TCTGGTTGACGAACGTCTGCTCGATGGTTTTGACCGCCGACATTGGAAGCTCGGTGAGCCGCACGATTCCGTATTCATCGACGGCGACGGTCAGCGGCACGGTCTCGAGGTTCAGGAGATCCAGCGAATCGGCAAGGACGGGCCAGCCAATCTGCTTCCACTGCATGAACAGCCGGGCCCGGTCCGGGTGCTGATCCTGGACGATGGCCACGACCGCGACCTTGCCCGCCTGTTCCAGTTCGCGTAATCCTGCGTGCCACACGGGCACGTCCACGCGGCAGCCGCTTCACCAGGAAGCGAAGACGTTGACGATGACCTTCTTGCCCCGGAAGTCGGCCAGGGAGACGGCATGCCCATCAGCGGCCGACGGCAGCGCGATGGTTGGAAACGCCTCTCCGACGTTGAATCCAGGGGGCAAGGGATGATTGCGCGCCCAGATTGGTTTGGTCTTCGCGGCCTGTTGAGCCATCACGGGCGCCGTCGTGACCGCCGCGGCCAGCGCCAACCAGCATGCAGACTTCATGGCGCGATTGTAAATCAATCGTCGTCGTGCCCGGCCCGCTTCGCCTTGATCGCACCGCGATGTTTCTTCGCGTCGAGGCGCCGCTCGCGGGCGGCAGCGCTGGGCTGAGTTGGACTGCGGCGCTTGGGCCGGCGGGCCGCGTGTTGCAGTAGTGCCAGGAGCCGGGCGCGGGCGGCCTGGCGGTTCATGGCCTGGGTGCGGTGCTCGCGGCTGTCGATCACGAGAACGCCTTCCTCGGTCACGCGGCGACCGGCCAGAGCGATCAGCCGCTCCTTGACATCGGGTGGAAGCGACGAGTGAGGAATGTTCAATCGCAGCTCAACCGCGCTGGCGACCTTGTTGACGTTCTGGCCGCCAGGACCGGACGAGCGGACGAACCGCTCCTCGAGTTCCCGCTCGTCGATTGCCACACGGTCAGTGATGCGGATCACCGGCGGTCGTGCAACGCGGTGCGTCCGTTTGGCGGCGCGACCACAGGCCCGCTCAAGTCGCTCTCGCTCATGGAGTTAATTGTAGACGCGTTCTCTGATTTGGCTAATGGCGGTGGCCGGATCGGCCGATATCGCAGTTGTCGGGGTGTGCCTCCGAGGTGAGATTCCGTCAGCTGTCCGTCGCAGCGCGCGCGTATGTCCTGGCGGTGATAACGGCAGGAGGCGCAGTGGCATCGGCGTCGGTGCGCGAGGGCGCGTTCCAACGCCCGTTGCTGCTCCTGTCGTTCATCGCCGCGTCAATCGCCGTGCACTCGATCAAACTGACGCTGCCGGCGGGCGGCACCGGATCGACGATCGCCATCGGCTTCGCCGTGTCGTTCGCGTCGCTGCTCGTTCTCGGTCCCGCACCAAGCGTGTGGACGATCGCGGCCGGCGGTTGGGCGCAATGCACGCTGAACACGAGGGCCCGCAAGCCGTGGGACCGCACACTGTTTACGATGGCGGCGCTGGCGCTCTCGATTGAAGCGGCGGCGCAGACGCTCTCGCTCACCGGTGGCCAGGACCTCGATGGCCCCGCCGACATCGTCGTCCCCGCGATTGCAGCCTCGGCGGTCGTCTACTTTGTCGTCAACACGGTCCTGATTGCGGTTGTGATTGGTCTGACGACGGGACAGTCGGTGATTAAAACGTGGGATCAGGATTTTCTGTGGGGGGCGCCGAACTATCTCATTGGCGCGCTGATCGCGACTGTCGTGGTCCAAAGCGTGTCGCGCTATGGCGCACAGGCGGTGGCGCTGCTCATCGCGCCGTTGTATCTCGGTTATCGCCTGTACAAGGCGTACCTCGACCGTGTCGATTCGATGGCGCGGAAAAACCGCGAGCTGAACACCCTTTACGAGCGAGCGCACGCCGAAGCGCTGACCGACACGCTCACCGAGCTGCCGAACCGCCGGTTCCTGAACGCCCACGCGGGGGCGGAACTGGCCCGGGCGCGGCGCGAACGCTATGAAGTTGCATTTCTGCTGGCGGATATCGATAGCTTCAAGTCCATCAACGACGAGTTCGGCCATAAGCAGGGCGATGCAGCGTTGAGGACGGTGGCGGCGTGTCTGCGAAGTGGTCTCCGCCCGTACGACGTGTGCGGCCGCTACGGCGGTGACGAGTTCGTGTTGATTCTGTCGCGGTGCAACGGCGAGCTCGTCGAGAAACGCGCGGCGGAGTTGAGCGAGGCCGTCATGACCCGGCTGCCGGACAGCGAGTATCCGGCCGACCGTCCGCTGTCGATCAGCATTGGCGCAGCCGTGTATCCTGCCGACGGGGCCAGCTATGAGGAGCTGCTGGCCGTTGCCGACTCGCGCATGTATACGCGCAAGCACCGGCGCACGGCCGCGATCACGCGATAAGCGGCCCATATATAACCGTTGACAATATATCCGACGTGGATATAGTCTGCGCCGAATGGCCGACGTCTATCGCGAAGCGCAGACGTTTCTCCCGCTGCAGTCCGCGACGTTTCACATCCTCCTCGCCCTTGCCGACGCCGATCGCCACGGGTACGCAATCATCCAGGATGTCGCCGACCGCACGGGCGGCACCCTGCGCCTGAGCGCCGGCACCCTGTATCGGTCCATTCAACGGATGCTCGACGACGGTCTGATCGTTGAGCCGCGGGAACGGCCGGCACCACAAGACGACGACGAGCGGCGGCGGTACTACCGGATTACGGCGTTGGGAACGGCCGTGGCGAAAGCAGAGGCGCGGCGGCTCGCCGAGTTGGTCCGGATGGCGCGGGCGCGCGGCCTGACGCCGGGACGGGCGTAATGCGTCTCTACCGATGGCTCCTGCATCTCTACCCGGCGTCGTTCCGCGAGGAGTACGGTGGCGAAATGGCCGCGATCTTCGCCCGGCGCCGTCGAGAGGCCGCACGTCCGGTGAATCGGTCGCTGCTGTGGATCGGCACGTTTGCCGAAGTCGTCGTCAATGCCGCGCTCGTGCACGTCGACATCGCGCGACAGGATCTCCGGTACGTGGTGCGGACGCTGAGACGGACGCCGGGATTTGCAGTGACGGCCGTCGCGATCGTCGCGCTGGGCATCGGGGCGACGACCGCGGCATTTTCGGTGACCGACTTCGTCCTGATTCGCCCGCTGCCGTTCCGCGACCCGCACCGGCTCGTCAAGATCTGGGAAAAGACGCCCGGCTACGCGGTGATGGAGCTCTCTCCGCCGAATTACCGCGACTGGATCGGCGCAGCCACATCCTTCGAGTCGGCCGGCATGTACTACCCCGACGCGATCACGATCATCGGGAGCGGCGAGCCGCACCGGTTCAACGGGGCGGTTGTGAGTGCCGGCGTGTTGCCGACGCTGGGGGTGACGCCGCTTCTCGGCCGCGTCTTCACGGCCGACGACGATCGCGTCGGCGCGCCGGCAACGATAGTTCTCAGCTACCGGTTGTGGCAGACCGAATTTGGCGGCGATCCGTCGATTGTCGGCCGCACGGTCGTCGCGCAGAGCGATTTGGACCGGAACACCTACACCATTGTCGGGGTCATGCCGCAGGATTTTCACTTCCCGACAAACGACGTCCAGTTCTGGTTTCCCACGCGGTTTCCAGAATCGGTCTACGCGCCCAGCGAACGCACCAACAACCTGCTGGAAGCCGTGGGGCGGCTGCGGGGCGGTGTCAGCGTCGAACGGGCGCGCGCGGAGATGCAGGTCATCGCGGCGGCGTCTGAGAAGCAGTTCCCCAAGGAGAACAAAGAGACGAGCGCTGAGGTGATCCCGCTCGGCGACGAAGTGTCGGCACGGTCGCGCCTGGTCTTAGTCGCGCTGTCCGCCGCGTCTGGATGTGTGCTGCTGATTGCCTGTGCCAACCTGGCGAATCTGTTGCTGGCGCGTGCGCTCGAACGGCGCCGCGAACTGGCTGTCCGGCGCGCCATCGGCGCGGGTCGCCAGCGCCTGGCGCGCCAGCTCGTCACCGAGAGCCTCATCCTCGCGGCCGTCGGCGGCGCCGTCGGCGTCGGGATCGCCGTGGCGGGGGTGCCGCTGCTGACGCGCCTGGTGCCGGCAACGCTGCCGCTTGCTGCGGCGCCATCGATCGACCTTCGCGTATTGCTGTTCGCGGCCGTGTTGACGGCCATCACCGGGGTCGCGTTTGGCGTGGTCCCCATTCTTCGCCTTGGTTCCGATCCCGATCTGGACGGCTTGCGCGATACCGCTCGGGCCGGCGGCGGGCGCCGGGAGCGGCTCCGGTCGGCCCTCGTTCTCGCGGAACTCGTCGCGAGCGTGGTGCTGCTGGTGGCGGCGGGGCTGCTGATGCGTGCGCTGCTCCGGATTCAGGCGATCGATCCGGGTTTCGATCCGGAAGGTGTACTGACGCTCGAGACGACCCTTCCGATGCCGCAGTATGCGTCGGTCGTCGCGCGCGAGGCCTTCTACGCGCGCGTCCTTCGCGACGTCCACGCGGTTCCCGGCGTCCAGGCCGCGGGTTTCATCAGTTTTGTGCCGATGTCCACGTTTCGAGGCGGCATCTTTCCCGTGGCGGTCAAGGGCGATGCCGACTCGGATACCGACATCCGGCGCGCGACCAACGTCGCTGCGATGCGGTTTGTCACGCCGGGCTATTTTGCGGCGATGCGGATACCGGTCAGGCACGGACGCGACGTGAGCGACGGCGACACACGCCAGCGGCCGTTTGTGGCCGTCGTCAGCGAGTCGTTTGTGCGGCGGTATTGGCCGAATCAGGATCCGATCGGTCGCCAGTTCACCTACGCGTACACGGACCGCGAGGTCGTGGGTGTCGTCGGTGACGTGCGATTCCGCGGTCTCGAGCGCGCCAGCGAGCCGCAGGTCTACCTGCCGGCGCAACAGGTCGCGGACAACGCGCTCATGTTTTATGAACCCAAGGCGTTGGCAGTGCGATCGACGGTGCCGCCCGCGCAGCTGGCGCCGGCGCTGCGGGACATCGTCCGACGCGCCGATCCGACGCTGCCGATCACCGAACTGGCACCGCTCATCGAGCTCGTCGATCGCGAAACGGCCTCGCGCTCGGTGCAGGTGCGGGTGCTGGGCGCCTTCGCGGCGATCGCGTTTGCGCTCGCCGCCGTCGGCATCCATGGCCTCCTGTCGTTCACGGTGTCGCAGCGGAGGCAGGAAATCGGCGTTCGCATGGCGCTGGGCGCCCGGCGCGTCGATGTGCTGTCGATGGTCGTGATGAGCATCGTGCGCCTCGGCGCCCTCGGCGTCGTCCTTGGCGTCGCCGCGGCGTACGCCGCGGCGCGAAGTATGGAGGCGCTCCTGGCCGGCGTCCGGCCAGGAGATATCGGGGCCTTCGGCGCGGCGGTCGGCCTGGTCGTGCTGATGATCATCATCGGCGCGACGATGCCGACGCTTCGAGCGCTTCGGATCGATCCAATCAGGGCCATTCGGACCGAATAGCGGGTCCGGTCCCCCGGGTGACTACGGTAACGCGAACGCGACGATCGCGCTGCCGCTTGGCGCGCCGTTCTTGCCCCCGCCGCACACGATGACGACGTATTCGCGGCCGTTGATCTGATAGATGGCCGGCGTCGCGTTGCCAGCCGCCGGCAGCGTCGTCTCCCACAGCAGTTTGCCGGTCAGCTTGTCGTAGGCGTGAAACTTCCGGTCGAAGTTGGTCGCGCCGATGAACAGGAGGCCGCTTGCGGTCACGATCGGGCCACCGTAGTTGTCGCTTCCAGTGTTGGTCAGGCCTTGAGCCGCCAGCTCCGGGAATTCGCCGAACGGAATCTTCCAGCGGATCGTGCCGCCGTTGAGGTCGATGGCCGTCAGGGTGCCCCAGGGCGGCGTAATCGGCGGATAGCCATCGGGGTCGCGGAAGAGTTGTTCGCCGTCGCTGCGGTACTTCAGCCAGCTCGGATCGCGTGTGACGGCCGGATCGGCGCCCTTGTCCTTGCCGGTCACGAGAAACTCAACCAGATCGTTGATGTTCCGGCCGCCCATGTCCGGGTTGCCCGGCATGCGGCCGGTGCCCTCGCGGATGATCGTCGCGATCTCGTCGCGGGTATGCCGCGTGCCGACGTCGATGAGCGACGGTGCGGCCGGCGATCCGCCGCGATCGGCGCGGTGACAGGTCGCGCATTTGCTGTTGTAGAGCGACGTGTCGTTGTTGGGAATCAACCGGACGATCCAGGGCATCTCGTTCGCGTTCACATACAGCAGCGCGGTGTCGGGATCGAACGCCGCGCCGCCCCATTCCGCCCCGCCGTCGAAGCCCGGAAACACGATCGTGCCGTTCAGCGACGGCGGCGTGAAGAAACCGTGCGACAGCGTCCGGTACTGCGCCAGCACGGCGGCATGGGCTTCCGGCGTGCGCGTCGTGATGATGTCCTCGGTGAACCCCTGGCGTGTGAAGGGCGGCGGCTTGACCGGATACGGCTGTCGCTCGGCCAGCAGCTCGCCGTCAACATCGGAAGGCGGGACTTTGCGATATTCGACGGGGAACAGCGGCTGGCCGGTTTTGCGGTCGAGCACGTACACATACCCGTACTTGGTGACCTGCGCGACGGCGTCAACCTTGCGCCCGCCGCGCGTTACGGTGATGAGATTCGGCGCGGCAGGGAAGTCCCAGTCCCAGACATCGTGCCGGATCCCTTGGAAATGCCAGACGCGCTTGCCGGTCCGCGCATCGAGCGCCAGGACACAATCGGCGAAGAGATTGTCGCCGCGCCGCGTAACCCCGTAGAAGTCGAAGGAGGCGGAGCCGGTTGCGGCGAAAACCATCGCATTCTTCGCGTCAACGGTGACGCCAGCCCACGCGTTGGCGCCGCCCGACACCTGGTACGCGTCCTTCGACCACGTGTCGTAACCGAACTCGCCCGGCTTCGGAATCGTGTGGAAGATCCAGCGCAGCTTCCCGCTGTTCACATCGAACGCACGAATATGACCTGGCGAGCCCGGGATCGTCTCGGGCACCGTGCTCCCCATGATGAGCAGGTCTTCGAAGATGGCGCCCGGCGTGCTGGCGCTGACGGTCAGTCGATCCGCTGGCTGGTCCAGGTTCTCGCGCAGATCAATGCGACCGCCGCTTCCAAATGCCGGAATCGGGTGCCCATTCGTCTTGTCCAGGGCGTACAACCAGTTTCGGTACGTGACGAAGACCCGATCCTTGTGCACGGTGACGCCTCGGTGCCGGAACCGTCCGCTTGTGCCGGCGCCCCCGCTCGGATCGAACTTCCAAATCTCCCGTCCGTTCGTTGCGTCCAGGGCGATCACCTTCAGGGTCGGCGTCGTGGCGTACAGAATGCCGTCCACGACAACGGGGTTGCTCTGCATTTCTGACCCTTTGAAGGCGTCGTGCGAGTCGTAGGTCCAGGAGACCTGCAGCTTCGAGACGTTGTCGCGGGCGATCTGCGTCAGCGGCGAGTAGTGCATGTTCTCGATGCCGCCGTGCATGGGCCAATCGGCGGTGCCTGGCGCCAGGGCGAGGGTTACGGCGACCAGCCCCGCCCCTGCGTACACGGCTGCGCATCGAAACATGGGCACTGCTACGCAAACCGCTGATCATCAGCGGACGGACCGTAGATGGCCGGGACGGGTTGTTCGAGCAGCCGCAGGTAGACGGTCAGCTGGCCGCGATGGTGTGCGAGGTGGTTGAACGTGTCGCGCAGCACCACGTGGCGTGGCTCGTCGGCGACCACCCGTCCGCCCGCTTTCAGCCGCCAGTTTGTCGTGAGCAGGAAATTGTCGGTTGTGGCCGAAAGCGACTCGCGGGCCTTCGCGACGTGCTGGTCCAAGGCCGTCGCCAGTTGGTCTGTTGGTGGTTGGTGGTACTGACCGCCGCCGGGCGGCGTCAGGTCCAGCTCGTCCTGCGCGAGGATGAGTGTCACCCAGGACGGCATCGACGCGACCAGGCCGGCGAGGCGGCCGAGCGGCATGGACCTGGGGTGTGGCTTCCAGTCATCGCGGCCCGTCGGTACGCGTTCGACGGCTCGACGCGTCCGCACGGCTTCGCGATCCAACTCAGCGAGAAACAGATCAGTAAGCGTCATGGCGCCATGTTAGATCGGCTGCGTCAACAACCAATGACGTTTCGAGTTGGCCGTCGGCGGCGTGGAGAAACCCGACCGGTCGCTGGATCTGGATGCGCGCTTTCAGAACGGGTCTGCGGCCACCATGAGTGGTTCCGGCAGGGT
>JBPYEE010000657.1:0-5612 GCA_051985095.1 Vicinamibacterales bacterium
CAGGTTGTAGTTCGCGATCAACCCCATACGGCGCTCCGCCGGCGGCCGTTCCTCCGGCTCACGCGACCCTCCGCAGGGCGTCGACGACCTTCAGCCGCGACGCCATCGTCGCCGGAATCAGGCCGGCGACGATGCCGATCACGCCGCTCAGGCCCAAGGCGACGATCATGTTCAGATCGCTCATCTTCAGCTCGGGAATGAAGGCGCCGCCGGCGACAATGTTGGGTCTGATCACGACCCGCGCGAGCGCCACCCCCAGGACGCCGCCAACCACGGACATCAGCAGGCCTTCGCCGGCAATCAGCGCGAAGATCGTGCCGGCGGGATACCCGAGGGTCCGCATGACGGCGATTTCCGTCGTCCGCTCGCGGACCGACATCGCCATCGTATTGCCGGCGACAAACAGCGTGGTGATGACGACGGCCAGGGCGATGCTGCCAAGCAGCAGGTTCAGGTTGCCGAACATCTTCACGAAGGACGTCTGAAAAGCCTTCTCGGTGTCGGTCTTCGTCTCGAACGGCGAGTTGGCGAATTTCTGATCGATCGTCGTCGCGATGCGCGCCTCCTGCTCCGGATCGGCGATGAGCGAGACGTACCACCCCACCTGCCCGTGGACGGTACCGCGCTCGTCGATGTACTTCCAGTGGAAGTACATCGACTGGTTGTCGACGGCGCCGCCGCTGGACGTATAGATGCCCCGCACGGTGAAGTTGTAGTCCTGGGTGCCGTAGATCGGGATGCCCGGTGTGAGGACGAAGGTGTCGCCGAGCTTCAACCCGAAGCGCTTGGCGAGGCCTTCGCCGAGAATGCAGCCGGTACGGTCCTCCAGAAACGCGCGTTTCTGGTCGGGCGGCAGCTGGATCTCGGGATAGAGGCGCAGGTAGCTGTCGGCATCGACGGCGAAGTTCGCGAAGAAATTGTTCGGATCCTTGTAGATGCCGCCGAACCAGTTGGCCCACGACAAATCGCGCACACCGGGGATGCCGCGGATGGTGTCGGCATGGCTCGTCGGCATGTTGAAGATCATGGACGTGGACCGGAGCGTGATGATGCGGGTCGACGAACTGGCATCGGCGGCCGCGTTGAAGCCGTCGAGCACGGCCCGGAGCGACGCGAAGAGAAAGACCGCCAGCGCGACGCTGACGATCGTCAGAATCGTGCGCCGCCGGCTCCGCCGGGCGCTCTTCAGAATCAGGCCGAGGTACTTCATACGCGCACCGCCTCGATGAGCGACCCCTTCTCCAGATGCAGCACATGCGCCGCGCGCTCCGCGGCGTGCGGGTCGTGCGTGACCATCACGATCGTCTTCTTGAATTCGGCGTTCAGCCGCTGCAGCAGCGTGAGTACCTCGCCGGCAGACTTGGCGTCGAGATCGCCGGTCGGCTCGTCGGCGAGCAGCAGCGTCGGGTCGGTCACGATCGCGCGGGCGATGGCGACGCGCTGCTCCTGCCCGCCGGACAACTGGCGCGGGTAATGCCGCTCGCGATCGGTCAGGCCGACGATGCCGAGCGCAGTCATCACATGGTCGCGGCGCTGTTTCCGCGAGAGCTTCGTCAGGAGCAGCGGGAGCTCGACATTCTCGAAAGCCGTCAGGACGGGGATGAGATTGTAGAGCTGAAAAATGAAGCCGATATGGCGCGCCCGCCACCCGGCCAGCGCGCGCTCCGACAGACCGCTGATGTCGGTGTCGGCGACGCGAATCGATCCCCGCGTCGGCCGGTCGATGCCGGCGAGCAGGTTGAGCAGCGTCGACTTGCCGGACCCCGAGGGTCCCATCAGCGCCATGAAATCGCCCTGCGGAATGGAGATCGTGACGCCGCTGAGCACCTCGATTTCGTTCTGGTCGCGGCGGTAGGACTTGACGACGTCACGCAGCTCGATGAGTGCCACCTTCAGCTCCCCTTGACGCGCACCGGCGCGTGGTCCGCCAGCACCGGCGGCGGGTTCAGAATGATCGCTTCGCCCGGCAGCACGCCGCTTTTCACCTCGACCTGATCAAGGCGATCTTGACCAAGCGTGACGACACGCCTGGTGGCGATGCCGCTGGCCACCACCCAGACGACGGTTTGTCCGCTCTGCTCGGCGACCGCTTTTTTGGCCACGAGCACGACCGGATCGGTCCGAACCGGGCGCCCCGGTGTGTCCCCTGACGCGGCGGTTGGCGGCTCCTCGAAGGTGACGCTGGCGGTCATTTCTGGTTTGACGTGGGCGTCGGGATTCAGGATGCTGACGCGGACTTCGACGATCGACTTGGCGCGATCGGCGGAGGGAAAGATCTGCCGCAACCGCCCCTTGTAGACCTGACCCTGATAGGCCTGCAGCGTCACCTCGGCTGGCATCGCAGGCTTGAGCTTCGCGAAACTGTTCTCGCTGACTTCTGTCTGCACCTCGAGCTCCCGCAGATCGGCAATCGTCGCGATGGCGCCCCCTTCGCGCGAGGCCTGTCCCTGAACGCCGAACGGCGACACGGTTTCGCCGACCTCCGCGCGTTTCTTGATGACGACGCCGTCAAACGGCGCGCGAACGTTGGTGTTCTCGAGCGCTTCGGCGGCCACGGTGACGCGTGCCCGCGCCGAGGCGATGGCCGCCTCGGCGGACCGGACCCGGGCGGCCGAGACGGCCGCCACCGAATCGGCCGACGTGAGCGTCGCCGTCGTGGTGATGCCGTCCCGCGCGAGCGCCCGCTGCCGCTCCAGGTTCCGCACATCTTCCTCGCGGGCGGCGGGTGCCTGGGCCAGCTGCGCTTCGGCCTCGACGACGGCGCGGCGCGCCGCCTCGAGCTGCGCTTCGATATCGGCGTGCTCGAGGTCCGCCATCACTTCACCCCGTCGCACGCGCGTGCCTTCCTCGAATCGCAGCGTCGCGATGCGGCCGCCGGTTTTCACGCCGACATCACTGCTGTGGCGCGCCACGACGTAGCCGCTCGCAACGAGGACCGGCAGCGCCGCCGCTGCGCCGGGCCCGGTGACCACCTGCGTGACGCGGGCGATCTCGACCTCCGGCGCCTGCCGCACGGCGACATAGGCGCGGGCCCGCGGATACAACATGGCTGCGCCGGCGCCAAGCACCAGCACGGTGACCCACGGCAGCCACCGCAGGCGGGGTGCGACATCCCGGTCGATGCGCAGCCGCGACAGGTCAGGCGCAGAGGGTTCGGTATGAACCATCACAGGTACAGAATCAGGGCAGAACGCCGGCCCTGTGTGACATTTTATCGGGGAATGCGATCAGAAGAGCCGCCCGATTGACGCCAGACGGCCCGCAAAACGGTCGAGGAGCGATCAGCCCTCTTCCTCGAACTCCTCTTCCTCGGGCGGGCCCACGCGGGTCGAGGCACGCAGCGCCTCGCGGTAGTCATAGAGCGGCAGGTCACGCACGTGCAACGACATCGTGCACGCCGACGATTTCTCATCGATGACGACGGTAACGGGGCTGCCCTCGACGCCTTCGCGGAAGGCGATACGGCAGCCGCAGGCGAGACGGGCGTGCGTGAATCCCTTCATCACGCCCTGATCATATCACGCGCGCTCGCGCCGCGCGCGCTACAACAGCGCCTTGATCTGGCTCTCGAAGCCGTCCTTGCCGGACAAACCGACGTGCTTGAAGCAGCTCCTGCCGTCGCGCGAGATGACGATGGTGATTGGCACGCCGAACATCGGGCCGAAGGCGTCCTGGATGTCGTCGTGATCGAGCCCCTGCAGCACCGGGTAATTCATCTTCATGTTCGCCACGTACGGCTTCAGTTTGTCGAGGGTGTCGTCGATCGAGACGCCGACGACCTGCAGCCCCTGCTTGCCGTACTTGTTCTGGAACTCGATGAACCACGGGATCTCGACTTTGCAGGGGCCGCACCACGTCGCCCAGAAGTCGAGCAGAATCACTTTGCCCTTGAGCGACGCCAGATTGACCGGTTTGTTGTCGATGTCCTTGAGGGTGTACTTGAGCGGGGCGGGCTTCGCGTTCGCCGGGCAGGCGGCGCCGGCCGGCGACGCGGCGGCGGCGTCCTGGACCAGGTCACCCCACGGATCGGCGCTCAACGTCAACAGCGCAAGCGCCAGGCAGCTGACGATCGCTATGGGCCATCGCAATTTCATAACACCTCAAATTGTAGCAGGGGATCACGGCTGGCCGAACGACGCCTGGACGTAGGACGCCAGCTGCTCGACCTGGCGCCGTGGCTCGCGTGCGATGAGTACGAGCGTGCGGTTGCCGACGCACCAGATTTTGGCCTGGTAGCCGAGCACTCCGACGAATTGCTCCGCGCGCGCGCTCTTCGGCAGCATGAACAGCGAGACCGGACGCCCGTCATGACGGTACATCACGTGGGCGATTTTGCCTTCGCCGTACAGGCAGGGCCGCGACCCGACGAGTTCGAGTCCGGCGCTGGCCGGATTGGCCGGCAGATGCATGCGCCAGCCGAAGCCGGTGAACATCGCCGCCTCAACCGTGGCGGGCGCCTGGTGCGTGCCGAGGGCGCCGTTCAGCGCGAAGCACTTGAGGTGGTCGGCGGTGAGCTCAGCCGCCATGACGGTTGCCGAAGAATCGGTTAGCTGGTAGAGGAACGCGGAGCCGACGAGGAGGACGAGGGAGGCAGCCAGGGCAAGGGGCGCGAACCGGGCCTGAGTACGGCCGGCGCGCGTGACCGGGATGACCGCGCGCCCGCTCAGCCGTTGACAGGCGCCGCGCAGGGCCGCAGGTGCCGGGCGGGCGGCCAGATCCGCCCGCCGCCGCTCAAGGACCGCCCGCACGGCCCGCTCGGCCATGATGCGCGAGTAACACGCCGGGCAGCGGGCGATGTGGTGGTCGACGCGGTCATTGTCGGAGTCAGGGAGCTCGCCATCCACAAAGGGTGTCACGAGCGGATCGATGAATCGGCAGTCTTCAATCATCGGCATTCGGTCTTCCATCTCATGACGATCAATCCCCGTGGGTCACTCGACACCAACCGGCGACTGCAGGCGCGCGGCCACGGACGGGTGCTTCACGAGCCGCTCGTACAAGGCCCGGCGGCCGCGCGAAATGCGCGACATCACGGTGCCCATCGGGATCGACAACATCTGTGCGATTTCGGCATAGGTGAATTCCTCGACGTCGCGCAGCCACACCGCCTCGCGAAACGCCTCGGGGAGCTCGTCGATCGCGTCCTGGAGCTCCGGCGCGAGCGTCTCCCGGATCAGCGCCGTCTCAGGCGTCTCGACCCACGACCCGCCCGGCGCGCCGCCGACTTCGGCGGCGCGCTCGACGAGCTGGCTGTCGACCGCCACCGTGTCGCGGGCCTGATCCAGGGCCCGGTTCCGCGCCGTGTTATGGAGGATTGTAAACAGCCACGCACGCAGGTTCGTCCCGGGCCGGAACGTATCGGCCGCGCGAAACGCCTTCAGATACGTGTCCTGCACCAGATCCTCGGCATCGGCCGCGGCGCGCGTCAGTCGAAGCGCCGTCCGGTACAGGCTATCGATTGACTGAAGCGCCTCGGCTTCGAACGCAGGCGACACCGTTTGTAAACCCTTACGGGCCATGCTTTATTCCTGGACGGATCTGGTCACCGCCAGTATACCGGTGTCGCCGTTAGCGGTCGCCACCCGCTCGGGGATGAGGACAAAAATGGGCAG
>JBPYEE010000658.1:0-6902 GCA_051985095.1 Vicinamibacterales bacterium
GCACTGCACGTAGCCATCGCCGAAGGTGATGTAGCCGAACTCGGCCGTGCCCCAGAGCAGCAGATCCTGCACGAACCGGCCGTGCCCGGCGAGCAGCACGGCCGTCGCCGAGGCGCTCTCGAGCAGATAGTCCACCGTCGCGATGCTGCCGTACGTGTTCCGGGTCGGCGCCGAGAAGCCGAGCAGCGCCGACGTCAGCTGGCGGTCGATCGGAAAGCCGGTGCCGGTGATCGCACAGGCGCCGAGCGGGCTCTGGTTCGTGCGGTCATAGGCGCCCTGCAGCCGGGCCGCATCCCGTTCGAGCTGCTCCACGACGGCGAGCAGGTAGTGGGCGACCGTCGTCGGCTGCGCGCGCTGGGTGTGGGTGTGGACCGCAATGACCGTGCTGCGATGGCGGGCCGCCACCTCGAGCAGCGATCGCCGCAACATGAAGGAGGCCGACAACACGCCGAGAATGAATTCCCGCTGTCGCATCCGATACATCGTCATGTCGATGTCGTTGCGCGACCGCGCCGTGTGCAGCCGGCCGGCGACCTCGTCGCCGCAGGTGTCGACGACGAGCCGTTCGAGGTAAAAGAAGAGATCTTCGCAGCTGCCGTCGTATTTCGCGTCGCGAACCTGGTCAAGCGAGATCGCGTCCAGCGCATCGCGGATGGCGCGCGCATCCTCGCGGGAGACGATGTTCTGCTCGGCAAGCATGACCAGATGCGCGTAGTGAATCGCCATCAGCGGCGACAGGAAGAGCGTTTTCGCGTCCTCGAAGTTCTCGTTGAGCACGAAGCTGACGTATTCAGGCGCGAACGGCATTCCTATGGAGTATATCGGCCGACGGGGGGTGCGGGGTCTGGGAGGCTACTTCGGCCCTTTGGCGACCGGGTTGCCGCCACCGATCCACTCATTCCAGCCACCGAGCAGCGCGCGCACGTTCTTCACACCGCGTTCCTGCAGCATGAGCACCGCACGGGCGCTCGTCGCCTCGTCGCGTCAGGCACAGTATGCGACGACCGGCTTGTTCGTCTTGAGCAGGATCTGGACGGTTTTCTCGTCTTCCGCCGGCCAGGTCAGGCGCCCTTCCAGCGGCAGCCGCAGCGCGCCCGGTATGTGACCCAGCTCGAACACGTCGGCGACCCGCGTGTCGACGATCACGACGTTGTGCGCAGCAATGAGCTTCTTGAACTCCGCCTGCGTGATCCGGGGCGCGTCGATTTGCCCGCGCACACCGAGCGGCGTGATGAGGAGCGAGGCGGCGAGGAGCAGGCGCAGGCGGTTCATGTATCTAATATAGCGTGACGGTCATTCGTCGCGACGCCGACGTCCTGGCCTCCTTCCTCGAGGATGCGGCGCATTTTGCGGGCGGCCATGCGGCGGGCCTCGCGACGCCGGCCAACGACGCCGAGGTGGTCGAGGTCGTGCGGGCGGCGCCGGCCGTGCTGCCGATTGGCGCGCAGTCGTCCCTGACCGGCGGCGCCACGCCAATGGGCGAGGTCCTGTTGAGCACGTCGAAGCTCAATCGCATCCTCGAGATCGGGGCGGACTTCGTTCGGGTGCAGGCGGGGGTCACCCTGACCAGCCTCGACACCGCGCTCGCGGCGGCCGGCAAGTACTACCCGCCGACGCCGACCTTCATGGGTGCGTGCGTCGGCGGCACCATCGCCACGAATGCCGCCGGCGCGGCGACGTTCCGCCACGGCGTCACGCGCCACTGGGTCCAGGGGCTTCGGGTGGTCCTGGCAACCGGCGAGATCCTCGACCTCGTCCGCGGGCAGACCCCGGCGGCGACTCGCGTGCGCGTGCCGACCTATCGACCGCCCGAGGTGGCCAAGTGCTCGGCCGGCTACTTCGCGGCCGCGAATCTCGACCTGATTGACCTCTTCATCGGATCCGAAGGCACGCTGGGCGTCATCACCGAAGCCACGCTGCGCGTGCTGCCCACGCGGCCGTCGCGCTGCCTCGCGTTCGTGACGCTGGACGACCGCTCGGCGGCGCTGCGCGTCGTTGAGGAGCTGCGGCGCCAGGCGGCGCGCCTCAGTCTGACGGGCATCGAGCACATGGACGGTCGGTGCGTCAGCCTCCTTCGGGAAGACGCCATCGACCGGCGCTTCGGCGTCACGCTGCCGGCGACAACGGAAATTGCGCTGCTGATGACGCTGGAGCTCCCGCCGGCCGTCGGGCCCGGGGAGGCGTACGACCAGATTGGCCGCGCGATGCAGCCGACGGCGCCGGACACGCCGCTTGTCCGCCTCTGCCGGGCGCTCGAGGCCGCCGGCCTCTTCGATCGGGTCGATATCGCCGTCCCCGGCGATGACGCGCGCGCGGCGCAGCTGCTGGGGGTCCGCGAAGCGGTGCCGGCGGCCGTCAACGCGCGCATTGGGGCCGCGAAAGCACGCATCGACGCCCGGATCTCGAAAACCGCCGCCGACATGATCGTGCCGTTCGCCCGACTCGGCGAGCTGATGTCGTTGCATGACGACGAATTCGGTCGGCGTGGCCTGGAGGCCGCAATCTGGGGCCACATCTCGGACGGCAACCTTCATCCCAATGTCCTGCCGCATTCCTTCGCCGACGTCGAATCGGGACGGCAGGCGATTCTCACCTTCGGCCGGGCGGTGCTCGCGATGGGCGGCTCGCCGCTGGCCGAACATGGCGTCGGCCGCAATCCGATCAAAATCGAGCTGCTGCGTGAGATGTACGGCGAGGCGGGGATCGATCAGATGCGCGCTGTCAAGCGGGCGCTCGATCCCGGGTGGAAGCTCGCGCCAGGCGTCCTGTTCACACCAGCAGGCTAACGGCCACGAGCGCGAGGCCAAGCACGGTCAGCCACAGCGCGAGGGCGCCCGCCGCGCCCGACACGCCCCTTTCCTGCTCGGCGGCGCGTGCGACCGACGATTGACCGCTGAACGCGGCCGCGAGCGCGCCGAGCAGCAGCAGCCAGCCGACGCCGAGCACCACGCGCGCGGCTACGCCGGCGCCCCCCCTCGCGGCGATCAGCAGCGACCCGAGCCAGACGACGAGATCGACGCCGGCGAGCAGCCGAAGCCGCGCAATCTCGCGGTCGGTCGCCTGGCGCTGCAACTCCAGCTGCAGCGCGCGCTCCGCGCGCCGCCGCTCGGTTTCGAGCTGCTCGCGCTCGAGATCGAGGCGCCGGTTGTCGCGTTCGAACGCCTCCTTCAAGGCCGCGACGACCACGGCCGCCAGCCGCGTCTCGAGACCGCCCCCGGCGCGGCCCGCTTCAGCCGGCGCGGCGGCGTCAGGGGTCGAGGCCAACGAGCGGATGCGGCGGCTGCGCGCGAGATCGGTAATGCCGATGATGGCGTCGAGCACGCGGAGCCAGGGGACACCCATGGACTGATTATCTTTCGGATTTCGGCCGATCGCGAGGAGGCGCCGACCGGTCCAGCTGCGACGCCGGTCCTCTGAGCCGCGCGCGATCGGTTGTTTCCGGCTTCGCCTGGAGCCACGCGTCGCGGAACAATCGCTGTGCGGCGCCGAGCGCCGTGCCGCTTGATTCGACGGGGACGACCTCGAGCTGCGGATCCTCGACGAGCGTGACGGTCGCCGTCTGCGGGAGACCGGTCCGATCCGCGAAGACGATGGCGATCGCGTCTCCCGGGCGGTGGCGTCGCAACACGGCGTCGATCTCGGCGTCCGATCGGACCGTCTGACCGTCGATCTGCCGCAATTGGTCGTCTTGCTCGAGGCCGGCCCGGTAGGCCGGTGAAGCCGGCGCGACCAAATCAGCCACGCGCGGTCCGTTGCGCGAATCGAGCCGGATGTTGCCGAGCCAGGCCCTGCCCGGCTTCGATTTCCGGACCGTCAGGCCGGCGCGACCGAGCAGGCGGCCGTAGTCGGCGACCTCGCGGCCTTCGACGTACCTGGTGAAGAAGTCGCGCGCGAACGCCGCGTCGCCGCCGACATCGGCGAGCGTCGCCTCGGCATCGGCAACGGAGTACGGCCGGTCGACGTAGCCTTCCCGGGATCCGCCGGGCTTCCCGAACCGCAGCCACATCGCTCGCATGAAGTCGTCGAGCGAGAGTCGGCCGCCGCTGCGTTCGCGCAGCGACAGATCGAGCGCGAGCGCAATCGCGCCGCCGAACGTGTAGTACGAAATGACGGTGTTCGTCCAGTTGGTGCGATCGATCGGCCGACCGCCGTCGATGAACGGCGCCATGCGGCTCATCTCGATGGCCGACCGGAACATGCGGCCGGGGTCGTTGGTGACCGCGTCGACAAATCCGCCGAACGTGCCGGCCGTTTCCGCCAGATCCGCGAGGCCGGCGCGCTGCAGCATCAAGACGCCGTAATACTGCGTGAAGCCCTCGGCGAGCCAGAGCGAATCGGTCAGATTCGCGCGATCGAAATCGAAGGGTTCGAGTCCCTGCGGTCGGATCCGTTCGACGTTCCAGCTGTGAAAAAACTCGTGCGCGACCGTGTCGAGCAGCATCATGCGCGACGAGGCAATGGACCCCGAGGCCGTCATCACGGTGCTGTTGCGGTGCTCCATGCCATCGCCATTGGCCCAGGGCAGGTAGTCGGCGAGAAACGTGTACGACCCGGGTTCGTACGCGGGGTATTCCCCATACACGGCCCCTTCCTGCCGCACGAGTTTCTCGACGTCCGACACCAGCGAGTCGAGCTCGGCGTCGGTGCCCAGGTGGTGGAGCGCAAAGCGAAACGTGCGGCCCCCCCACGTGAACGTCCGAATCGAGACGGCCGCAAACTCTGCCGGGCTGTCCATCAGGTACTGGAGGTTCGGCGCCGTAAATCGCAAGCCGGTGCCGTGCAGCTGTGTCGCGACCTGCCACCGCGTGCCGGCCGGGGGCACGAAGTCCAGCGTGACCGGCCGATCGTCCTGTCCGTGCGCCCACAGGATCGCCGCCGGCATATTGATATGCGCGTGCGTCGTATCGATGCCGAGATACGTGCCGTCCACGCGATCGCCGTACACCTTGTACCTGACGGTGACGCTGCCCCCGTGGCCGGTGACGTTCCAGCCGTCCGCGTCCGGACGCGTCGTCGGGAGCTCGTGTCCGTCCCGGCCAAACGCGTGCACGTCGTACACGTTCTTCGCGAAGTCGTGCAGCGAGTACCGCCCCGGCGAGGAACGGCTCATCCGCAGCTCGAGCGTGGGGACCGTCACGTCCGGAAAACTGGCTTCTACCTGCATCCAGCGGTGCTGCGGTTCGGGGAAGGACAGACGGTAGGCAATCGGTGTCTGCGCATGCAGGACCGACGCGGGGCCGGACGGGTCGTGACCGGCGGCAAGCGCGACGAGGGCCGCAACGGCGAAGGTCAGTCGGCGCACAGCGCGATCTTATCGTGCAGCGACGTCGCCGGCGGACCCGTGCAGCAGCGGCTCGAGATAGGGCCAGATGTTGTCGGCGATCGCGCGGGCGCCGGCCTCGTTCGGATGGGCGCGATCGGGCTGCATCAGGCTCGGGTCGCCGATGACGTTCATCAGCATGAACGGGACGAGCGTGACGTCGTACTGCCGGGCAAGATCCTGATAAGCCTTGTGGAAGGCGACCGAGTAGTCCCACCCGTAGAGTGGCAGGGCCTCCATCGCGCAGAGCAACACGGTGATGTGTCGGCGCTGCGCCGTCTCGATCATGCGGCTCAGATTCGATTTCAGCTGCGCGACCGGAACGCCGCGCAACCCGTCGTTCGCCCCCAGCGCCAGGATGAGAATCCGGACGTCGCCGTCGAGCGCCGCGTCGATCCGGCGCAGCGCGCGCGACGACGTGTCGCCTGAGACCCCGGCGTTGACGACGGTGAACGGCAGGCCGTCCTCATCGACGCGATCCTGCAGAATCGCCGGAAAGGCGCGATCCGCGCCGATGCCTCGGCCCGAGGTGAGACTGTCGCCGAAGGCCACGATCCGCGGGCGGTCCGGCGGCGGCGCGGCGACAGCTGCCGCCGAGACGACCGCCAGAATTAAGCTGCTGATTGTCACACGAATAACGCGCTCCATACAGTTTAGGCCATCGCGCAGAGCAGTTCGAAGGCGACATTGGCCGCGAGCACGGCGGTGATCTGGCCCGGGCCATCGAACACCGGCGCCACCTCGACGACATCGCCGCCGACCAGCGTCAGGCCGCGCAGCCCCCGGACCAGCCGCAACGCCTCGTGGCTCGTCAGCCCGCCCACTTCCGGCGTCCCCGTCCCGGGTGCGAAGGCCGGATCGACGCCGTCGATGTCGAACGTCAGGTATACCGGCCCGGTCGCAATGCGGCGGATTTGATCGACGACGGCGGCAACGCCGCGATCTTTCACGACGTCGATGTCGATCATCGTGATCCCGTGCTCGCGGTGAAAATCGAGGTCGTCAGGGCCGTACATCGGGCCGCGGATGCCGGCCTGCACGAACCGCGACCCGTCGACGAGCCCTTCCTCGATGGCGCGGCGGAACGGCGTGCCATGAAAGTACTTGCCGCCGAAGTACTCGTTCCAGGTGTCGATGTGGGCGTCGACCTGCACCAGGCCCAGGCGGCCGTGCCGCCTGGCCAGCGCTCGCAGGACCGGCAGGGTGATCGAATGATCGCCGCCGATGACGATCGGGCGCGCCCCGGCATCGACGATCGCACCGATCCGCCGCTCGATGGCCTCGTAGGCCTTCTCGATGGAGACCGGCGGCGCGTCGACGTCGCCGACGTCGGCCACGTTCAGCCGGTCGAAGGGCGCGACGCGTTGAAAATAGTTGTAGCCGCGAATCAGCGAGGACTGATTCCGGATCTCGCGCGGAGCCAGCCGCGCACCGGGGCGATAGGAGGTGCCGCCGTCGTAAGGGACGCCGATCATCGCGACGTCGAGTCCGGTTGGATCGTCGACATGCGGCAGACGGATGAATGTCGCCGGCTGCGCGAAGCGAGGGGATCGGAACGAATGGCGCGGCTGATGGGTCATGA
>JBPYEE010000659.1:0-5391 GCA_051985095.1 Vicinamibacterales bacterium
AGAAACACATCGGCTTCGTGTTCCAGAGCTATCACCTCCTCGACAACCTGACGGTGTACGAGAACCTCGAGATTCCGCTTTCGTATAGAAATGTAAGCCGGAAAGACCGTCAGAGCATGGTCGCCGACATCTTGGATCGATTCCAGATTGTGGGAAAAAAAGATCTCTATCCGAACCAGCTCTCAGGCGGACAACAACAATTGGTTGGAGTCGCGCGAGCGGTGATCGCGAATCCCCAGGTGATTCTGGCCGACGAGCCGACGGGAAACCTGCACTCGGCGCAAGGGAAAGAGATTATGGAGCTCTTCCGCTCCCTGAACGAGGCGGGAACAACGATTGTCCAGGTAACGCATTCCGAGGTGAACGCGTCTTATGGAACGCGCATTATTCAATTGCGCGACGGATGGGTGGTCGATGATTAATTCCAGTCTGCCGTACCCGGTTTCGAGCCATCAATCAGCCGGTCACCAGTCGGGGGTGGGGCTGGCGCCCGATGAGGTCATCCAGCCAACCGCCCGGGTGTTGATCGCCGACGATCAGCCGGACGTCCTCGAGGCCCTGCGCCTCCTCCTCAAGAACGAGGGCTACGCCATCGCGTCGGCCGACTCGCCGGCCGCGATCCTTGACGTCGTCGACGCGCAGGAGTTCGACGTCGTCCTCATGGACCTGAACTACGCGCGCGACACGACGTCCGGCCAGGAGGGGCTCGACCTGCTGTCGCAGCTGCGCAGCCACGACCCGACCCTGCCGCTCGTCGTGATGACCGCGTGGGGGTCGGTGGAGCTGGCGGTTGAAGCCATGCGGCGCGGCGCCCGCGACTTCGTACAGAAGCCATGGGAGAACGCACGGCTGCTGGCAATCCTGCGGACGCAGTCGGAGCTGGCGCGCGCGCTGCGGCGCCAGCAGCGGCTCGAAGCCGAAAACCGATCGCTCAAACCGGACATTCGGCCCCTGCTCATCGCCGAGGCGCCGTCGATGCGCCCGGTCCTCGAGTTGATTGCGCGCGTCGGCCCGTCCGAGGCGAACGTGCTGGTGACCGGCGAGAACGGCACCGGCAAGGGTACGGTCGCGCAGGCCATTCATGCGGTCTCCGGACGCGCGGGGAAAGGGCTCGTGACCGTGAACGCCGGCGGGCTGTCGGAAGGGGTGTTTGAGAGCGAGCTGTTCGGCCATGTCAAAGGCGCCTTCACCGACGCCAAGACGGACCGGGTGGGGCGGTTCGAGCTCGCTGAGGGCGGTACCCTATTCCTGGATGAGATTGCGAACGTGCCGCTCAACCTCCAGCCGAAGCTCCTGCGCGTGCTCGAGACCGGCGATTTCGAGCGCGTCGGCTCGTCGCGCACCCGCCACGTCAACGTCCGGATACTGTCAGCCACCAACGCCAGCCTGTCCGACGAAGTCGGGGGGGGACGCTTCCGGCAGGACTTGCTGTTCCGGCTGAACACGATCGAAATCGCGCTGCCGCCGCTGCGCGACCGCCGGGAGGACATCCCCGCCCTGGCGACGCACTTCCTGCGCCAGCACGCGAACCGGTATCGCAAGAGCATCAGCGGATTCGAGCCGGCCGCGCTGCAGGCGCTGCTCGATCACCCATGGCCGGGCAACATCCGCGAGCTCGATCACGCCGTGGAGCGCGGGGTCCTCATGGCGCTCGGCTCGATGATCCGGCTCGGCGAGCTCGGGCTGCGGATCGATCGGGACGCCACGGCTCGCATCGAAGACATGAGCCTCGAAGAGGTCGAGGGCTTCCTCATCAAAAAGGCCATGGCGCGATTCGACGGCAACGTCAGCCAGGCCGCCAAGGCGCTCGGCCTCAGCCGTAGCGCCCTCTACCGCCGGTTGCAGCGCTACGGTTTGTAAAATAGCGCCGTGAGCGCCATACAGGCTGACAGCGCGGACGTCCACGCGTCCGCGCTCGACGCAATCGTCAGCCATCCCAAAAGCCTCCGGTTCGACCAGCGCATCCTGCTGCTGGCCCTGGCCGCCGGCCTGCCCGCCGCGCTGGTGGCGATGATTTTTCTCTGGACAGGCAATTACTCTCCCAAAGTCGAATGGACGCTGACGGTGCTGATTGTCGGCGTGTGGATCGGCTGCTCGTGCAGCGTGCGGCACCGCGTCGTGCTGCCGCTGCAGACGCTGTCGAATCTGCTCGCGGCGCTGCGCGAGAGTGACTTCTCCATCCGCGCGCGCCACGCAAGCCGGCGCGGCATGGCGCTCGACGATCCGCTGGGCGCCGTCATGCTCGAAGTCAACGAGCTCGCCGCGACGCTCCACGATCAACGGCTCGGCGCGCTCGAAGCCAGCGCGCTGCTGCGCACGGTGATGGTGGAAATCGACGTGGCGGTGTTCACCTTCGACGGGTCGCGCGCGCTGCGCCTCGTGAACCGGGCGGGCGAACGGCTACTCGGCCGGGCGGCCGACGACCTGCTCGGCGGGACCGCGGATGACCTCGGGCTCGCCGCGTGCCTCGACGGTGCGACCCCGCGGATTGCCGACGCAACCTTTCCTGGCGGCTCGGGACGCTATGAGGTCCGCCGCACGACATTCCGCCAGGAGGGGCGGCCCCACCAGCTGCTTGTGCTGGCCGACGTCAGCCGGCCATTGCGCGACGAAGAGCGGCAGGCGTGGCAGCGGCTGATCCGTGTCATCGGTCACGAAATCAATAATTCGCTGGCCCCCATCAAATCGATCGCCGGCAGCCTCGAGTCGATGCTGGCGCGCGCCTCGATGCCGCCCGACTGGAACGACGACATGAAGCGCGGGCTGGCGGTGATCGCCGCGCGATCGGATTCGTTGAGCCGTTTCACCACCGCGTACGCCCGGCTCGCGAAACTGCCGGCGCCGCGCCCGCAGAGTGTCGACGTGCCGGCGCTCGTTACCCGGGTCTGCGGCGTCGAAACGCGCCTCCCGGTGTGCGTCGACGGGCCGCCGCTCACGATCCGCGCAGACCCCGATCAACTTGAGCAGCTGCTGATCAACGTCGTCCGCAACGGGGTCGACGCGGCGCTGAAGGCGGGCGGCGGTGTCACTGTCGGCTGGAAAGCTGAAGCGCGGGCCTTCCACCTGTGGGTCGATGACGAAGGCACCGGCCTGACCAATGCCTCGAATCTGTTCGTCCCCTTCTTCACCACGAAACCCGGCGGATCGGGAATCGGCCTCGTTCTCAGCCGCCAGATCGCCGAAGCGCATGGCGGTACGCTGAGTCTCGAGAATCGGCGCGACCGCCGCGGGTGTCGCGCTTACCTGCGCCTGCCGATCTGAGCTGGCCTGTTGCTTGCAGCCTGCTGCTGAGGCGGCATGCGGTCGTTTTCCCGCTGGTTCGTCGGGCTCTGCGCGACACCGGTCGGCGTCGTCGTACTGGCGGCGCTCGATTCAACCCTCTTTTTCTCGCTGCCCTTCGGCATCGACGCCGCGGTGGTGCTCCTGAGCGCCCGGTTGCACGATCTCGCGTGGGTCGTGCCGGTACTGGCAACCAGCGGTTCGCTCGCCGGCGCGTGGCTCACATTCTGGATGGGACAGAAGGTCGGTGAGAAAGGGTTGGACCGCTACATCGACGCGAAGCGCCTCCGGAAGGCGAGGACGAAGGTCGAAGAGCGAGGCGCAATCGCGCTGGCCGTGCTGGACCTCATCCCGCCGCCGTTTCCGTTCACCGCGTTCATCCTCGCCGCCGGCGCCCTCGAAGTGAACAGCGCCCTTTTCTTCGCGACGCTCGCGTGCGCCCGCCTTTTACGATTCGGCCTCGAAGCGACCCTCGCCGTCATCTACGGACGGCGGATTCTCGGCTGGATGAACTCGAATCTCTTTCACGACATCGTCTCGGTCTTCATGGTCGCTGCGTTCGGATTGACCGCGGTGTCGATCGTCAAGCTGATTCGGTCGTCTAAAACATCCGGCCCCCGAGCGGCACGTCGCGCTCCGGCATGAGCAGCACCACGCCACCCTCCCCGTCGGGCACGCCGAGCGTCAACACCTCCGACATGTAGGGGCCGATCTGCTTCGGCGGAAAATTGACCACCGCCAGGACCAGACGATTGATCAGCTGCTCTTTCGAGTAATGCTTCGTGGCCTGGGCCGAGGATTTCTTCACGCCGATGCCGGCGCCAAAATCGATGCGGAGTCGATACGCCGGCTTCCGGGCCCCAGGAAAGTCGAGCACCTCGATCACACGGCCGACGCGGATGTCGACACGTTCAAACTCAGCGAAGGAAAGTGGTGCGCCGGGGGCCGCCATGGTGGACCAGAATCTGACATGTCGGGCGCGATTGCGCAATGGTAGAGTCGGCACGAGACTTGATAGCGATAGGAGAGCGCCATGCCAGCAGCCGTCGGCAACGTGCTCGTCGTCGAAGACGATCCCGACATGCGTGAGCTGCTCTCGACGTTGTTATCGATCGAAGGGTTCTACGTCGTGGGCGCGGAGGACGGCCTCGAGGCGCTTCACATTCTGCGTACGGTCCGACGCCGCGCGCCGGAAACGCCCTGTCTGGTGCTCCTCGACCTCACGATGCCGCGCTTGAGCGGGCACGAGTTCCGGCGGGCGCAGCTCGGCGATCCCACCGTCGCCGCGGTTCCCGTCGCGGTCATCTCGGGAGCCATCGACCTGGAAGCGCGTGCCCGCGATCTGGGCGCCGTCGCGTCGGTGCCGAAACCGATCGACGTCGAAAGCCTGCTTGCGATCGTCAGGACGTATTGCGCATAGCGGTCCATCTCGCCACGAGGTTTACCGACAGCCGCCCGCCGCCTGGCGTGCGGCAACTGCCTGGACTCCGCCAAGCGGCGTCGCGGCGATCACCAGTGCGCCGGGCACGACACTCCTTCTGCCGTAAAACAGATGGTGGCCGCCGCCGCATACGGTTGAGACGGCGTTCCTGAGGCGACGCCCCGGCTCTTCGAACAGGAACCGTCGATCGGAGGCGCGTCCACACGTTGTTTCTCGCCGCCCTGGCTGCCCGAGGTGATGTGATTGGTAATACACAAATTCGGCGACTATGTACTTTCTTCATTCTCACCTGTTGGAAAATCGGTCGACACACGCGTGTTCACACGCCTTTTTTGCGGCACGTCGGTTGCTCAGTGCTCTGCACACCGAAAACAGGACCAAAGGATGGACCACCTGGTGCTTAGTGTTCACGAAGGGTTCGACCGTCTCCAGCGCCGGCTTGTTGGGATGGAAATCGGCGATGCGATCTGCCCGGCGGATGCGGCGGAAGAAACCGGATTGAGCGTCGAAGTCTGCCGCGCGGTGCTGGCTGGTCTCGAACGCGCCGGCTTGATGGCCGACAGCGGCGGCGGTCGCTTCGTGCGCCGCCGCTTCCAGCTGCAGCAGTCTTAAACGCGCAAGTCGCCGCGGCGCGCGGACTTCATCGCCGAGAAGACCGCGATGTGCGACTC
>JBPYEE010000660.1:0-4179 GCA_051985095.1 Vicinamibacterales bacterium
ACCGCCGTTCCCGACTGCGGCTGCCGGCCGCTGGCGTCGTCGTGGCCGTCGCGCTCATCGCCCTTCAACTGTTCAGCGCCGCGACGATCGCGCCGCATTACCTGAGCTATATCAATGAATTTGCGGGCGGACCTGCCAACGGCTATCGGATGCTGGCCGATTCCAACGTCGACTGGGGACAGGATCTGCCGGCGCTGCACGCGGCGCTGGCGCGAGTCGGTGCGAGACATCCGCTGCTGTCGTACTTCGGAACCGCACCGCTCGACGCCTACGGCGTCACCGCGGATCCGTGGGATGCCCGCGTCCAGCCGCCGTTCGAGCGCTGGGACTGGGTCGCGATTTCCGCGACGAACGTCGATGGGGTCTATTTGCGGACCGATCCCTTCGCCGACTTCCGACCGCTGACCGCCGGCGCCCGTGCCGGGTACTCGATTCTTCTGTATCCCACGAGCCGCGCGGACGTGCGCCGGGCGATGGCGACCGCGGCAAGCCGCCTGCGTTGACCGTGACGCAGCGCTGTCGGGTTCGCGCGTCCTGCGGCACAATACGGTCGTGCGCCTCCGGGAACGTAACGAGTGGCTCTTTTTTTCGGTCCTGCCGAAGGCCGACGCCGCGCTCGCGAGACTCTGGTGGCTGGTGCTCGTCCTGCGTGGAACCCTGCCGGTCGTGTTTGCGATCGCGATGGGCGCATTGGTCGGCGCGGTGCAGCAGGGCGCCGGCTTCGCAGCGCCGCTCGCCGCTGTCGGCGGTGCCTTCGTCCTGCTGCAGGTTCTCACGCCGATTCACACCGCGATCAGCGCGAATCTTGGCGACAAGACGGCGGCGTGGCTCTACGACCGGCTGACTGAGGCCTGTGTTCGTCCGCCCGGCCTGGGCCACCTGGAGGATCCGAAGCTCACGACCGATCTGACGGTGGCACGGGACTTCGATCTCGGGATGACGGGACCACCGCTCAACATCGCGCTCGACTTCATCGCGGGCGGGCTGGTTGAGAGCGTCGGCGGGTTTGCATCGGCGGTCGTCCTGTTCCGCTTTGCCTGGTGGGCGCCGATGGCTCTCGCCGGCGGGTGGCTGGCGACGCACTATCTGCTCCGCGAGAGCGGCGTCTGGCGCGATCGCAATACCGACGACGTGCGCAGCGCGCAGCGCGATGCCGACTATGCCTTCAACCTGGCCGTCGATCCGCCGGCGAGCAAAGAGCTGCGGCTCTTCGGGCTGGCCGGCTGGGCCATCAACCGGTTCATCACTCGGCGCACACGGCTGCACGACCTTCAGTACCAGGCGACGCGGCTGCGCGAGCGGCCGGTCGCATGGAGTCTGCTCGTGGTTCTTGCCGCCAATGTCGCGGTCTTCTGGGCGCTTGCGGCCTCAATGGCGAACGGCGCGATCACGCTTGGGCAGCTCGTCGTGTACGCGCAGTGCGCCGTCGGCACGTCGTCGATTGCGTTTGGCGGACTGAACTGGGCGCTGGACGGCGCGGCGGCGCCCGTGGCCGCGGTGCTCCGACTCCAAAGCGCGATGGCGCCCGCCGGCGCGTTGTCGCTGGGGCAGCTGTCGGCGGGTGAGGCGCCGGCGCGGCAGATCACGTTCAAGCAGGTGACCTTCGCGTACCCGGGTGGCGCGCCGGTACTCGACGGTCTCGATCTCAGCATTCCGGCCGGATCCTCGCTCGCCATCGTCGGACAAAACGGCGCCGGCAAGACCACACTGGCCAAGCTGCTGTGCCGGCTCTACGACCCGGAATCGGGTTCGATTGAGGCCGACGGCACCGACATCCGTGCCTTCGATCTCGCGTCATGGCGGTCGCGGCTGACGGCGGTCTTTCAGGACTTCACCAGGTTCGAACTGCCGCTTCGCGATAACGTCGCGCCGGCCGGCGCCTCCGACGAATCGATCCGCACCTCACTCGAACGGGCCGGTGCGGCGAATCTCGCCAATCTCGAAGCGGTTCTCGCGCGCGGATACGAGGGCGGCACGGACCTGTCGGGCGGACAGTGGCAGCGCGTCGCGCTGGCGCGCGCGTTGTGCGCGGTCGCCAATGGCGCGGGCCTCGTCCTGCTCGATGAGCCGACGGCGCAGCTGGACGTGCGTGGGGAAGCCGAAATCTTCGACCGCATTCTGGCCACGACGCGCCATGCGACGACGATTCTCATTTCGCATCGCTTTTCAACGGTGCGCCAGGCCGATCGCATCTGCGTCCTGGAACACGGCAAGGTCATCGAGCTCGGCACGCACGAGGAGTTGATCGCCCGAGGTGGCCGCTACAAAACGATGTTCGAATTGCAGGCGTCGCGGTTCGGCGTGGGCGAAGACGAAGAAGGCAGGGTCTATGACGTCCTCGCGTGAGCCGCGGCGGCCGAACGACGATCTGCCGCCGACCATCCCATCGATGTGGCGGCTCTGCAAGCTCGGCTACCGGCACGAACCGGGGCTGATGCTGTTTGCGGTCTCGCTGGTGCTGGTGGCCGCGCTGCCCGATGCCCTGCTCGCCCTGTGGTTCAAATTCATCGCCGACGGCGTCCAGCGCCACGATAACGCGCTCGTCGGCGCGGCCGCACTCGCAATCGGCGTGTCCGCGACCGCCACCTGGTTCCTCCGCATCACGTCGACGCGGGTGCAGCGGCGGTTTCGCGACAAGGTGACCATCGCGCTCGAGGCGCACGTGGCCACGCTGCAGGCCTCGATTGCGACGATCGCGCACCAGGAAGTCCCGGAATATCTCGATCGCCTCGCGATGTTGCGCGATCAGGTCTTCGTCCTCGATCACATGTACATGTCGGTCTTCACCACCGCGGGCTGGATCCTGCGTCTGGTGGTCACGATCGCGCTGCTGATGTCCATCCATCCAGCGTTGCTGCTGCTGGCGGCGGCCGCCCTCCCGACCGTCATCGCGGCGACCTGGCGGCCTGGTGTCGAGCGCGTCGCACAGGAAAAGGCTGCGCCCTTCAATCGCCTCGCGCGGCATCTGTTTACCGTGGCGACCACGGCCGCGCCCGGCAAGGAAGTGCGCGTGGCCGGCATCGGTGAGAAGTTGATCCGGGATCGCCGTCGCGCGTGGGACGCGGGCTTTGCCCCGATTGCCCGCGTGCGATGGGAATCGGCAATGTGGCACACGCTCGCCTGGGCCATCTTCGGGGCGGCGTATGTCGGCGCGGTGGTGTTCGTCGCCGTGGGGCTCCGCTCGTCGGCCGGGAGCGTGCTGCTGGTGTTAGCCGCCGGCGCTCGTCTGTCGGCGTACATCGGCGCCACGGTCGGCGAGCTTGGATTCCTTCGCGGATTCTGGGCGTACGGTGCTCGACGCCTCGCGTGGCTGGAAGACTACGCCGCGTCGGTTGCCGCAGCCGCGACGCTGCAGCCACCCGACCGCCTGAGGCGGGGCATCCGTTTCGATCACGTGTCGTTCGCCTATCCGGGCACCGATCGTCTCGTCCTCACCGATGTCAACGTCGAGATTCCTGCCGGGGCTGTCGTCGCTGTCGTTGGCGAGAACGGCGCCGGGAAGAGCACATTGGTGAAGCTGCTGGCCAAGATGTATGAGCCGACGAGCGGCCATATTTATATCGATGACGTCGATCTCGTGCGGATTCCGGCCGATGCCTGGCGCGAGCGGCTCGCGGGCGCGTTCCAGGATTTCTTTCGCTTCGAATTCCGCGCCCGCCACAGTGTGGGCGTCGGCGACGTGCCGCGACTCGACGATCAGCCCGCCGTCGTCACGGCGGTGGGCCGCGCGGGCGCCGATGACGTGATTGTGCGGCTGTCGGCGGGCTTCGACACGCAGCTGGGGCAGACCTGGCCTGGTGGCGTCGAGGTGAGCTTCGGCCAGTGGCAGAAGCTGGCGCTCGCGCGCGGGTTCATGCGGGACGCGCCGCTGCTCCTCGCCCTCGACGAGCCCACCGCGGCGCTGGATGCCGAGACCGAGCATGCCCTCTTCGAGCGATACGCCGCCGCCGCGAAGATCGGTGACAGCCGGATTACGATTCTCGTCTCGCATCGTTTCTCGACCGTTCGCATGGCCGATCTGATCATCGTCCTCGATGGTTCGAAGGTCGTCGAGGTCGGCACGCACGGCCAGCTGATGGCGAATCGAGGTCAGTACGCCGAGCTGTACAGCATTCAGGCGGCGGCCTACCGCTAGTCCGCGAGATGTCGCTGAGAGCGCCATTGCTCGTGTTTCCGGTC
>JBPYEE010000661.1:0-3190 GCA_051985095.1 Vicinamibacterales bacterium
TCGCCCACCTCAGCGGGCCATGAATCGATCGGCGATGAGGCTCGAACGAGCGGCAACGGATCACAGCCCAGCGGCTGTCTTCCTGTTCCCAGAACATTTGATTCTGATGAACTGGGATGACGCATCGTCATTGCCCCATCGTCTTCCGTAAGGAAAGCGGCAACTCCCATTCCAGACGCCTGCGCTCGTCAGTTCTGCGAGGGTTAATTCGGCATCTGGTTCGTGGCGGACACGGGAACTGCGCCGGAGCGGGTTCGGGCGCGAGGCATCGCGATCGACCACGCGTTCGACGTCGAGCGCGTAGTTCAGCGAGCTGACGACGGTCGCCTGCTCGATGACGCGAGGTGAGAGGCCATCGGCCCTCACCAGGATGCGTGTTGCGTGATTCCAGCCCGTCACGACACGAGTCGTGACGGGACGGTCAATGGTAGCGTGGTGGATCGGGTGCGGATGCGCCTGGCACACCCGCGTTCCCATCGAAAAATTTCTGCCTGCCGTTTCCCGGGGCCGAGAGACGGCGTCGCCGACGCGGGATACCGGGTCGCCGGGTCCGGCTTAGCCTCGCTGACGCTTCGCCATCGTGCGCATCGCGATCATCATCGCGGCGCTGCCCAGTGTCTTCACCAATGCGGGGTGCCCTGCGTAGAAGGCGCTCATTTTGTCGACGATGCTGGCATCGTTCTGTTCTACGTGCTGTGCGAGCTTTTGAACCGCAGCGGGCGAAACATTCGCTCCGGCCTGAGCACTACCTCCACCGAGGACCGGGCCAAGTCCCGGGATCAGCGTCGAGATCTGGGCGCGTTGCTCGGACGGCACCGCCGACAGCAGCGTGTTGAGCATTGCGGTTCTCTGCTCGCCGGAGCCAGAAGCAAACAGCTGCGAGATGATCTGTGAGAACGGCGGGGTGTTGTCCGATCGAATTACCGCCGCTATCCCCTGGGTCAGCGTACCCGAGTCGACGGATTGCGCCACTTGTTGGAAATGCGAGCCGACATCGCCAGCCGGCGCCGCGCCGCCAGCGTATTGCTTCAGTAGTTCTTTCACATCGTCCAGCACAGCCATACGAATCCTCCTTAAACGGGATCGCCCGGATACCTGCTCACACCGGACTCACGGTATTTCGTGACTGCGGCGATACAAGTACCTCGAGCATTTAACGCGAACTTCTTGATGAACCAACATTTGGGACCACGGCAATCGAAGCAGTCGCGTTACTTATCTGTATTGGCGGGCACACGCGGTGCCAACACATCCGGTCGTAGTCTGGTCCAGGACCGTTGAGGCAGGGATGATGCTGAGCTCGATTAACGCCTGCTGAGCTTGAACGAAATCTGTTCGGATTCGCGATTCCTGCCGACGGTGTCACTGTTGTGGGGTCCCGTCCCCACGCGGCGCTTGGCGGATCAGCGAAAGGAAAGCCACGCCGAGAGGACGATGAGGGCGATTGCGATTGCGATGACGACTCCTTCGAAGACCCTGGTCGGATTCACCGGCACGGACACACGATCGCACAACTCTGCGACGCCGGCATGACCCATACAAAACTGTCTGGCCCGTCTCGACGATGAAGCGGGCGCCCGATCGTTCCGGCGCCGATCGGCGCAACATCGAGGACGAACAATTGCTGGATGCATCAAATAGTGCAACCGAGCGGCGCGCGAATCGCATTCGCCCTCTCTCCCCTTGTCAGCGCATTCGTTCCATACCTAAACTCATACGCATGCCCTGGCGCTGTCCGGCGTGTCGCACTCCCATTCGTCACGGGGAGAACGAGGAAGGCCCGCGCGCGGGGGTCATTTACCGGTGTCCGATTTGCCGGCTCGAATTGCAGCGCAACACGGCCACGGGTCTCCTGGATGTCGTGCCGCTGCCGGCTGATGAGAAGGACCGGAGTCGCCGGACTCGGTAAGCCAAAACCGACACCGCAACGCGGCGGATTCCACAACCGGATAATCACCGATGCGGCCGATCGTCACGTCAATCGCGCTGCTGCTGATGGGGTCCTGTGGTCGCGCGCAGCCGATCACCATCGGGGTCGTGTTTGACACGGGCTGGACGCTTCGCGGCGAGCTCCTCCCCGAGGCTGACCGGGTAGCCGTCAAGGCGACGACACTCGACACACTGCAGCGCTCATTCGACGGCTTCGCGATCCATTTCACCGACGGGCCTGCGGGGGACCGAACCATCCGCGTCGAGGACACGCCCTATGTCGAAGACCCGCGTGAGCTCACCACCTTCGGCGCCGCCGGCCTCACCTACCCCGCTGCCAGGGTCAGTCACGTTCGTATCGATGTGCTGTTCGACGAAGAACTCGCAGTGGTTCATTGCTCCGCGGTTCTCGGTTGCGCAACGCCGCGTTTTGAATTGATGCGGGCCCTCGGCCGAGGCATCGGGGCAACCGCGGCACACGAGGTCGGTCATCAGATCGGATTCGCGGCGGACAGCGGGTGCGAGGACTGCTACGATGGCCGATCAGCGGACAGTTACGTGCACTTTTTCGGCGAGAAGCACTGGTCCGACCGCGCAATCCAGCGCATGATCAGGGTGTTGCCACCCGCTTGATGCCCACGGCCCGCATGTCGACGTCGGTCAGCGAACCAGGTTGGTAGTTGGCGAGGACGGTGGTGAGTACGGTGCCCGGCCGCCACTGAAGACCTCACGCCAGACCATCTTCACGATGTTATTCTGCTCGACGTGACCCGCCGGTCGCCACGCGCGAACGGAGCCGCCGGTCCGCGAGCATTGACCGGGCGGGAGGAGTGATGCAAGGCGGTCCATTCGGAGCGATTCTCTGGGTCGTGGTGATCGTCGTCGTGGCGTTTCTGCTGACACGGCAGCGGCGCCGTCGTCACCGAATCGGTTCGGCCGCGATGGGCACCGTCTACGATTTCCTGAACGAAGACAAGCAACATGCCGTGGAGATCATCGTCGAGGGACGCGCTGAAGCGCGGGATCCTGAGGATCGCGACGGCAACCTCCCCGAGCTTGAACAACCGAAGCGACCGTAGAGGCACGCCGACTGGGCCTGCTCATTTGGCACCCAAGGCGTTGCCGCCACCGTCCCAGGCATAGCGAACCGTGCCGGACGCGCCGCCTAGACCGCCCGGCTTCAGTTCAAGCGCCATGAACGCCTCATCCGGCACGTCATACGGACACCGGATCCGGTAGCGGGACGCGGTCACGAAACCAA
>JBPYEE010000662.1:0-7172 GCA_051985095.1 Vicinamibacterales bacterium
GCTCGTTCCCATGGTGTCTTTATGATAACCGACTACTTGACTTCGTGTTGCTATATTTAATATAGTTACTACAGAGAGGTTAGCTATGAACGAGGGGCTGCTGCTATTGAGAGCGATCGCCGGGCCGCTGATGGCGGCGCACGGCACGCAGAAACTGTTCGGCTGGCTCGGCGGCTATGGGCTGGCCGGGACCGCCGGCTTCTTCGAAAAGATCGGGTTCCGGCCCGGCCGCCAATTCGCGGCGGCGGCATCGATCGCCGAGTTGCTCGGCGGACTGTTGATCGCGGTCGGACTGCTCGGTCCCGTCGGCCCGGCGCTCGTGCTGACGACGATGATCGTCGCCATCGTGTCGGTTCACTGGCAGAATGGCTTGTTCGCGTCCACCAACGGGGTCGAGCTGCCCCTGCTGTTCGGAACAACGGCCACCACGCTGGCGCTGACAGGACCGGGCGCCTACTCGCTCGACGCCGCGGTCGGCCTCGCGCCGTTCTGGACGCCCGAACTCGCGTGGGGCGCCCTCGGCGTCAGCATCGTGGCCGCCGCGGTCAATCTCGCGGCACGGCGCCCGGCGCCGGTGGAGGTTTAAATGTCAATCAGGGCGGTGAAACGCGTCACCCAGTCGAAGCCCGCGCTCGAGGGCGCCGGGGTCAAACTGCGCCGGGCGTTCGGGTTCGGCACCACGACCGACTTCGATCCCTTTCTGCTGCTGGATGATTTCCGCAACGAGCGTCCGGAGGACTACCTCGCCGGGTTCCCCTGGCATCCGCACCGCGGCATCGAAACGATCACCTATGTGCTCGCGGGAACCGTGGAACACGGCGACAGCCTCGGCAACCGGGGCGCGATGGGGGCCGGCGACGTCCAGTGGATGACGGCCGGCCGCGGCATTCTGCACCAGGAGATGCCGAAAGGGGATGCGACCGGCCGCATGCACGGCTTTCAGCTGTGGGCCAACCTCCCCTCGTCGTTGAAAATGACCGCGCCGCGCTATCAAGACATCGCGGCGAAGGACATCCCCGAACTCACCGACGACGATGGCACCCGCGTGCGCATCATCACCGGCGAGTTCTGGGGTAAACGAGGCCCGGTCGAGGGCGTCGCGGCTGACCCGCGGTACCTCGACGTCTCGGTGCCACCGGGTCAGCGGAAGACGATCGCCATCGATCGCACGAACCACGCATTTGCGTACGTCTTCGCCGGGTCCGGGTCGTTCCGCGACGCGTCGCAGCCCGTCGGCATCCTGAACGAGCTGACGAACCACCGCGACACCGCCATCGGCGATCATTCGTTGGTGCTCTTCGACCGGGGCGACGAGGTCACGGTGCAGGCCGGCGATCAGGGAATCCGGTTCCTCCTGGTCTCGGGGCGCCCGATCGATGAACCGGTCGCCTGGTACGGCCCGATCGTGATGAACACGCAGGACGAGCTGCAGCAGGCCTTCAGCGAACTGCGGGCCGGAACGTTTATCCGGTAACCGGGCGCGGCGCTCAACGGCCGCCGAACCGGGTCACCGTCACGGTGATGTCGTCGGCGGGGTCGGCGCCGTCCGAGAACTCCCGGACGGCGGCGAACACGCTGTGCAGGAGGCCTGGCGGGGCTGCCGCCGCGTGGCGGTTGACGCACGCGAGCAGCCGTTCGTCGCCGAATTCTTCGCCCCGGCGGCTCGTCGCCTCGGTGACACCATCGGTGAACATCACCAGGGTGTCGCGCGGCTCGAGCTGCAGGGTCGCCTCCTCGAACGTCGCCTCGGGGAAGGCGCCGAGGATCGGACCGCCGGCTGTGAGCCGCTTGATCCCGCTGCGGGTCAGGAGCGCGGGCGGATTATGGCCGGCATTCGTGTACGTCAGTCGGCCGTCGGCCGACAGCGCCGCACACACGAGCGTCGCGAAGCGCGCCTCGAGGCGGCGGCCGGCCAGGCCGTGGTTGATGCGGGCGAGCGTGGCGGCAGGCCCGTCGCCGCTGCGCGCTTCGGTCGCCAGCATCCCCTGCAGCATCGAGGCGAGGAGCGCCGCCGCCGGGCCTTTGCCCGCGACGTCGCCCATCGCGAGCCCGATCCGTCCCGGATCCGGTTCCGAGATCTCGAAAAAATCGCCGCCAATCGCCCGGCACGGCCACGAGTCGCCGACCGACTCACTGAACGGGTTCACATGTTCGGTCCGCGGCAGCAGCATGCGCTGCACGTCGGCGGCCGTCCGCAGCTCCTTGTCGAGGCGAGCCTTTTCGAGCCGTTCGAGGATGCCGGCGCTGTCGTAGATGCGCTCGTCGCGCACGATCCGGCCGTCGGCGACCGTAAAGAGCAGCACGAGGTTGTATCCGATGGCACCGCCCGTCGGCGCGCGGCCGAACCAGCCCAGGCGATCGGTGGCGGTGACGGTGCCGACGATCGCGACCCGATTGCCATCGACCAGCGTATGCGAGATTTCTGCCGTGAAGTCTTCGAGGCCGGAGAACAAGGTCGACCAGGTTGCCGCGATCGCCGCAGCACCGCGGACTTCGCCAAACAGCGGACTGAGGGCGACCGCGTCCTCCGCGTACAACGTTCGCACGCGATCGAAATCGCGGTGGCGCGCCGCCTTCAGCAGGTCGCCCACCAGCCGGAGGGTCTGTTCACGCTCCATTCCCAGATAGGTTCCCTTCGGGATCCCCTCCCGTTCAGTGCGCCGGGGCCTGCGCAGCCTCGAACCGCAGCTTCTTCAGTGTCACCGTGTACGCCGCATGGCCGGCGCGGGGATCGTACACGATGACCGGCGTCAGCTCGCCGCGGATCCGATCGGGATGCGCCTGCGCATACTGCATCAGCGTGCGGGCGAGATCCAGACGGGCGGCGGCCTCGGCCGGCGTCGCAGACCGCGCCGTGAGGAGGTCGTTGAAGCCCACGGACCACGGCCGGCTGCGCAGCACCGCATCGACGACCGCGCCCTTGACGATGTTGTGTGAGAAGTTGAAAAACAGCGCCAGCGGCGAATAGCCGTCGCTCCGCGGCCGATGGTCGGCAAACGCCGTCAGCAGTGCGTCCTGGTGCCGCAGGAACAGGTCGCGAAACTCGGTTCGATCCGCGTCGCATGCCTGCAACGACGCGGGTGCCTCACCGAGAAAGGCACGCGCGTCGGGTGACAACCCGTTGAGCAGTGCTTCGACGATGGCCGCCTGATCGATGGCCGAGTCACCGGCAGCGTATTCGCGCATCAGCGTGACGAGCGCAAAGCACAGCCATGGATAGTCCGCGACATTGTCGCGCCGCATCACGACGGTATCGCGCGCGTAGGTCGCCTCGAATCCAAACCGGAGATGACTCCCCAGGCTCGAGGCGTGGCCGAGCGCGACGCGCGCGCGATGCGCGCGATTGAGCGTGCGCGTCCGCGCCAGCAGCGTGCCATAGCCGTCCTCGGCGAGCTCGAAATGTGATGTCGCAATCAGCAGCAGCGTTTCAGCGTTGGCCACGAATCGCTGGCCGCTGCCGTCCGGGCCCTGGAGCGCATCCAGGAGCTGCTGCAGCCGATCGAGGTTCCTATCGGCCTCCCCCTCGTCCCAGACCCGCAGCGACAACAGCTGCAGGAGGTGCAGGTAGTAGTAATCGAGGAGGATCGCCAGCGCGCTCCCGTCCACCGCCTGGCGTCCGCGGCACGCGACGATGTAATTCAGCACGTCAATCGGAATGATGTCCGGGTTGACGGTGTCCGCCTTGCCGTCCCAGTCGTGGAGTACATGGAAGCCTTCGGCGCGCGTGCGGCGATCGAACGCGCGAATCCACCCGTCGCAGCGCAGGCGGTCGCGCAGCTGCACCAGTGCGGCCGACAGATCCGGCGCTCGCGCCACGTCCGCGACGACGGCGGCGCGGCCGGTGCCGGCCAGTGCCGCAGCCACGGCGTCGCAGGCTCGGTCAAAAGATGCTCGGGCAGGTCCCGCGCTCATGGGCGCAGCATTATGTACCTCAAGTGCTGGCCCGCGCGAGGGGCGTGCCGGAGGGTTATCGCGGAGCGGGATCCGCCGCGACCGCATTCGCCCGAATGGCGGCCCCTTCCTCCAGGGAGAACCGCAAGCGGCCGGCTGCGGCGCGTGCGAATTCGGCGTCGTCCCAACAGGCGCGCATCAGGCCCTCCCGGGCGTGGCCGATCGTCGGGAGCAGCAGATGGCCGACTTCGTGCGCCATGACGCTCGCGAGCACGATCGCCGCGGGAACGTTATATCGGTCGGCCTGCGCGGCCGCACGTCGATAGAACACGTAGGCGGCCGGCGTCCCATTCGCTGTGTGGATCGCGGCGCCGAGAATCGGCTCCGACGCACGACGAAACTCCCCTGGCTCGTCGTCTCGCACGATCAGCAGCAACGCCGTCGGGCCGTCGTTCCAGTCCACGTCGACGCCCGCCGTCGCGTAGATCTGTGCGAACGCTTTCTGCGCCTGCTCGATGACGGCGGGCGACGCAGTCGAGATGTTGAAGAGGTGCAGCGAGACGATGACAGCACGCGTGAGCGCCATCGCTCGATCGTGGGGGACGAGGCGACCTGCGCGCGATTACCTGGGAGGTAATCAGGCGACGCACTCGGGCGCGGCCGACAGATCGCGGGCGAAGCGGTCGGTTGCCGCATCCGCGGGAAAGCAGCATCTGATCCGCAGCTGCTGCAACGTCGCGTCTTTCGGCGCGGCCAGCGTCGTCACGGTCGACAGAAATGCCAGGGACAGATCTCCCTTTGCCAGATGCAGCCGCGGCAGGAGCGGTCCAGCCGCCACCGGATCGAGCGTGCGCCACCACGCCGGCACGCCTGGGTAGGCGAGCACGTCGTCGCGAAGCCGCATCAACATCACGTTTCCCGTGGCAGCAACCTCGTGCAGCAACGACTGCACGATTCCGCGGGCGAGTTGTTCCCAGTTGGTGATGTACGGACGCAGACCGTCCGGATCGAAGATCGTGCGGGTCGCGTTGACGGGACCGCAGCCCGGGCTCCGCAGGCAGAACAAGCCGAAGATCTGGCGCGCTCCGCGGTTCATCGTCAGGATGTTCGACTCCGGATCGACGACGAAGGCAGGATAGGGCTCCTGCTGTCCGAGAATGAACTCGAGCGCCTGTCGCGCATCGCCGAGTGGCGGAGGCTCGACCGGCCGGTGGACCTCGAGCGGCGCGTAGCCCGCCGACACCAGGAACGCATTGCGATCGGTGTCGGGCACGCCGAGCATGCCCGCGAGCAGAAACACCATCTCGCGGCTGGGACAGGCCCGGCCCGTCTCGAGGAAGCTGAGATGCCGCGTCGAAATGCCGGCCTCGGTCGCCAGGGTCAGCTGACTGAACCCTCGCGTTCTGCGCCACTGCCGAAGCAGTGTTCCAAACGACATGAGGCCCCTCGTCTGTTGGACGACAGGCACACGGGATTCGGTTCCGTGCCCGGCGACGGTCAGCGTTTGAAGAGACCGACGTACGCCGCCTTGCCCCGGACGTGGCCTGCCATGGCGGCCAGGACCGCGGCGCGCGTTTGCGCCGGCGGCGCACCCACGGCCGGGATGTCGAGCACGGTGTCGAGCGCGAACAGTTCGAACAGGTAGTGATGAGCCGGACCGGCGGCGGCGGCACCCGGCCCCCGGTAGAACGGCCCCGTCGCACTGATCTGGCGGATGCCACCGGGCAGCTCGGGTCCGTGTGGCATGGATCCCGCCAGCTCCCTCTGAGTTCCGGGAATGTTCCAGACAAGCCAATGCAACAGATCATCGGTCCCGGGACCGACGGGCGCATCCGGATCGTGAACCACGAGCACAAAGCTCGTAATCTCGTCCGGCACGTTGGTCCATTGCAACGGCGGCGACGCCTGCTCGCCGGCCTGCGTGTACCGCGCTGGTATCTGACCGCCGTCGGCGAACGCGGTCGACGTCAGCGTCATGACCTGCACCGGGCCCCGCCCGCGGCCGCTGCCGCGGCCACCGGGCGCGACTGGTGGCGCACCGCGCTGGGGCTGCGCGGCCGCCAGGCTGCCTGCAAGCCCGAGCGCGACCGTCAAGACACGAACCGAGCGGCGTGATCGGTTGCGGCTCATCGCCTCCTCCATCGGTCCCTACTTGAATGACGAGGGCTGCAGCTTCCGCCACGCGTCGTACCGGATGCGCAAGGTCTTCACTGGATTGAGGTTTTCGCCCGCTTTGATGCCGCTGGCATGATCGGGCGCCGGCTGCGACACGTTGATATACATCGTGTAGTGACCGTTATTGTGGGAGTCGCCGCTGGTGTCGGTCTTCTCCGCCATCAGGATGTAGGCAACATGTGCCGTCTTGTTGTCGCACGGAATCGCCGGCTTCGTGCCGTCGGTCGGCCACGGCGGGCACGTGCAGCGGCTGTCGCCGCCCGACCCGTCAGCCGCTTCCATCGCCGCCATCACCCGGTCCGTCAGCGCGCCGGCCGTGCGCACGAATGCCTGGACCGCATTCGGCACGACGAACCCCGGTCGCAGGATATTCCCCTGAATGGAATAGAAAATGTCGGTGCCCGACACCTGCCCCTGGATGTCTTCGGACACATACCCGTTTGTCAGTCCCGAGTGTCCGGCCGCGCGGCCCGCCAGATCGACGATGCCGAACTGACGGCTCTGAAAAGCAGGGTCTTCACTGAGCAGACTGATGATCTCCTTCGGATCGGTCCCCTTCTGCAGTTCCTGGAATACGAGCATCTGATTGCGATGCGTATTGTCGACCGCCGCCTGACAGGCCGCGACGCCCTTGCCCGGCACGACGACCGCCTGCACCCCCTTCAGAAAGTCGTCGTCGCCGTTGACGCACGTGGCCGACGCAATGACGACGCGGCCCGTGGCGCGGTCCACCGCGACGATTGACCAGGTGGCGAGCGCGGCCGACGGCCACGCGAGAGACGCGATCAGTAGAAGAGCTGTTCGACGCACCATGGCGGTTGATTGTATCCTTGGCCGTATGCAGAGCTCATCATTCCGCGCCCGGCTGAGGGTCGCGCTGTCGGTCCTTGGCGTCCTCGGCGCGGTGCTGGCAGCGCAACCCGCGAATCCGCGAATCGGCACCTGGAATATGAAATCCGACGCCGCGCCGCCGGCGCAAAACCTGATGATCTACGAGCCGTACGGCGCCGGCGGGATGCGCGTCACGGTCGACAATACGAGCGCCAATGGCCGCAAGGCCCACTGGACGTATGTGACGATGTTCGACGGCAAAGACATGCCGGTCC
>JBPYEE010000663.1:0-13011 GCA_051985095.1 Vicinamibacterales bacterium
CTTCGTTTGGCGGATGACGTCCTTCAGCCAACGGAGTTGAATCTCTGAACTGTCCCACATGAGTTGAAGGAGCATCGGCGGGTGTCTGGAAAAATCAATTCCGCACGCGCCCCAATCCGGCCGCCGACCGTCTGCATCGCAGAGGCGGTATTCGCGACCGACTTCCCAGGAACTGAGTAACTGTCCTGAACGTTCGAGGATGTGTGGATCGCTCGCCAGCGCGACGACTGCACGACCAACGAACGGCGGCGATTCTGATTCCAGAAAGTTCTTATCCCTCTGGCCACCGTCCTGCCAGTTTGTTTCAGACACGCCAAATCGCTCCAGCATGACTTCGGAGCGCAGAAAGCCGGGCGTGATGGCCACAGCTGCGACGCCGTGCGGTCGGAGTTCAGCGCCCATGTTAAATGCGAGTCCTTTGAGCGCGAGCTTCACAGTTTGGGCGACAGGGTTGCCACCAGCACTGAGGATGGCGTTTTCTGTCACCTCGACGATCAGTCCACGATGGTCGCGGATCATGTACTCAGCGGCGTACTTCGCCGTAATGATGTGCGATAGAAGCGATTGACGCAGCGCGATTTCTGCATTCGTCAGATCCGTCTTCCAGAAGTTGCACCACTGCGCCAGACTTGGGTCTTCACCCGCAACGCTATCGACGACAATGTCAAGCCGGCGGTGCTGCTGGTAGACCTGTCGGAACAGCGCGTCGACCTCCTCCTCGACCGTGTGATCGACGCGCACGGCGATGGCCGTGCCGCCGCTCTGATTGATGATGTCCGCAGTCTCGTCAATCGTTTCCGGCCGGTTATACGCGGAAGCACGCCCGTGCACGCTGCGACCCGTGCAATACACCGTGGCTCCCGCTTCGCCGAGGGCGCGGGCGATGCCGCGACCCGCGCCGCGAGTCGCTCCCGCAACAACGGCGACGGCTGACACCAGCGGTTGCGGTGATTTGGCGGGCCTGGACCGGGAGCTTCGGGCCGATAGACGACGAGCTGGTTTCGCCATAGTCGGTGGGAATGATATCTGGGTTCTGGCGGTCACCCGCGAACAGTCGCCGCGTTCAGTCTCGCCTCGGACGCCCCCGATCGTGTGGCGCGCGGTTCGACTGTCAGCGCGCCGTCTCAGCGTGCCCGAAAATCCGCGGAGGCCAGGCGTCCGGAGACTTCGGCGAGCGGCACGCTGGAGCCTCGCGCTCCAGCCGCAGATCATTCGCTCTTGAGCGCCTTCACGGGGTCGATCATCGCGGCGCGTCTTGCGGGCAGGTAGCTCGCCACCGCGGTCGTCGCCGCGAGGAGCAGCGAGACAGACAGGAACGTTGGCGGATCGTGCGGAGCAATCCCGAACAGCAGCGATGACATCAGTCGGCCCGTGCCGGCGGCGACAGGTACTCCGATCGCCGCGCCGACCGACACCAGCAGCAGTCCGCGTCCGACCACCATCCACTCAAGGCCTCGCCTGGACGCGCCGAGCGCGAGTCGGATGCCGAGCTCACGCGTCCGTTCCGCCACGGCGTACGACATCACACCATAGATGCCGATGAGACCGAGCGCCAGCGCCAGCGCGCCGGCGATCGATAGCATCACGAGCGTAAAGGACGTCCGCGCGAGCGAGCGCTCGGCGACATCGCGCATCGTTTGGATTGACGCCAGCGGAAGATTCGCATTCACCGCCCAGACGGCCTGCTGCATCTGATTCAGGAGGTCCTGCGTACCCGCGCGGTCGCTACGGACGACGAACGTGACGCTGCGGACGATGTCGGTCTGACCGGCGGCGTACCGGCTCTCCATCCGTGCCGGCCAGTACACCGTCGTCGGCGCCTGCTCGTGATTGCCCTTGTCGTGAACGTCCTGCACGACGCCAATCACTTCACGCCATGGCAGCGTGTCGAGCGTCCCGAGCCGCTTGCCGATGGCGCGCTGCGGCGATGCCCACAGCTCGCGCGCGAGATTTTCGGACACGATGACGACATTGCGCCGCTCCGCCAGATCGGTCCACGTGAAGTCGCGGCCGGCGATCACGCGTGTGCCCGACGTCCGAAACAGATCGGGCGAAATCTGTTTAAACCATCGCAGCGGCGGAGTTTGGCCGGGCGGGACCGGACGGCCCTCCACGAGCACCGCGTCCCAGTCGGGCTGCAGGCTTTCCATCGGCATCGCGCTGGTGAACGCCACTGACGTCACGCCTGGAATGGCGGCGAGTCTGTCGACGATGTCGTACTGCGTTCGCAACACGCGATCCGGTTCGCTGATCAGCGTCCCGGGGATCGAGATCCTCATGAGCTGCAGATGATCGGGTCGGCTGAAGCCAGGTTCGACTCGACGCAGGGCATCGGCGGTCCGAATCATCAGTCCCGCGCACACCAGCAGGACGAGCGCGAGCGCGATTTGCGCAACGACGAGCACGTTCCGGAGACGATGCCCGTGGCGTCCAGCACTGGCCGCCCGATTTTCGCCGTGCAGGACGGAACCGATGGACGCATGCCGATACCTGACGGCCGGCACGATGCCAAACAGCGCGCCGGCGCCGACCGACACCACCGACGCGAATCCGAGCGCGCGGACATCGAGCGCAATCTCGTTCAAACGCGGCAGCATAGGCGGGCCGACGCTCGTCAGCACGCGTAGTCCGAGTGCCGCGAGTCCGACGCCGAGCACGCCACCCACCACTCCCACCCACAGACTCTCGGCGAGCAGAACCCGAACGATTCTCGTCGTGCCGGCCCCGAGCGCCGCGCGCACCGCGAGCTCCGGCTGGCGACTCTCGGTTCGGACCAGCATCAGGTTGGCCACGTTGGCGCATGCGATCAGCAGCACGAGGGCGATTGTGCCCATGACGGTCCAGAGCGCGGTCCTGACACTGCCGACGATGTCTTCCTTGAGCGCATGCACGGCGGGCGTGATATGCCAGCCCTCGTACACGCGCGGATTGCCGCCGGGCACCGTAGGCCACGATCGCATCCAGATGGGAATGAGACGCGCGACGTCCGCGTTGGCGTCGGCGATCGTGACACCACGTTTCAGCCGGGCGATGGCGTTGTAGCCGAAGCCGGCGAGAATCAGGCGGCTGCGCACGAGCGGACCGAGGACGATTAGATCAGGCTCCGCGGTGACGACGCGAAAACCGCGTGGCATCACGCCGACGATTTGTCTCGGCCGCGACGAGACGATCAGATTTCGACCGACGACCGACGGGTCGCCGCCGAAACGGCGTTGCCAGTAGCCGTAGCCAAGCATCACGGTTTCCACCGCGCCAGGCAGCTGATCTTGCGCAGACAGCCAGCGACCAGCGAGCGGCGGCACCGCGAGCGTCTGCAGCGTCCCGTCGGTGACCAGGACGCCTGCCACATCTTCGGGATCGCCGCGTCCCGTTACAGTCATCGCGCTGGGCGCCCAGAGGCCGATCGCGTCGAACGTCCGGTTCTGTTCGGCGTACGTCACGTACATCGACAACGACAGCCGCAGGCCGCCAGACACGGTCGCCAGTCCCGGCGCCCCAGGGGCCGCGTGGGAGACCGCGACGAGGCGATCCGCGGCGGGATACGGCAACGGCCTCAGCAGGACGCTGTTGACGACGCTGAACACGGCCGTGTTCGCTCCGACCGCGATGGCAAGCGTCGACAGCGCTGCGGCCGCGAAGGTCGGATGCCGTCGAAGCGCGCGCACGGCATATCGCGCGTCACGCGTCGCCTCTTCGAGCCAGCGCAGGCCACGCTGATCCCGGACGGCGTCCATTGAGTGAGTGGCGGTCCCCAGCTGCAGTGCGGTCTCGCGAACCGCGTCAGCCGTCGAGAGTCCGGAGCGTTCCGCCCGCTCGCGCGCGAGATCGAGATGCGATTGCAGCTCCTGCGCGAGGTCCGCGTCCGACCGTGTCGGACGCCAGCAGTCCCACAACCGTCTGCACCATTCGCGGGCTGTGAGCATCACTACGAACTCCTCGCTAGCGCTCCTCATGAAGCAACGAGTGCATGATCGTCGTCAGGTGCTGCCACTCGGCGCGCTCCGAAGCAAGCTGCCGCCGTCCCGCCGCGGTGAGAGCGTAGAAACGCGCCTTGCGTTTCGTGTCGGTGACACCCCACGTGCCGCGAACGAGCCCGCGCTGTTCGAGCCGCATCAGCGCCGGATAGAGCGTGCCCATGTTGAGCTGCAGCGATCCATTCGAGACCTGCTCGAGCCGCGCTGCGATGCCGTAGCCATGCTGCGGCCCAATCGACGAGAGCGTCTGCAGCACCATCAGGTCCAGCGTGCCCTGCAGGATATCGACTTTGCGGGGCTCTCCATTCGACATACGAATGGAGTATCACACCGGTTCCATTCGGATGTCAAATAGAGTCGTTGGCGGGAGTGCATCTCGATTCGCGCGCCGAGATCGGCCGGGCCGTAAAACCGATTGCGAAGCCAGGCTCACAGCGCGCGCTGCGCGAGACGCGTGCTTCCTGCTGCAGGTTCGCGGAGCGCACACCACGAAGTCATTTGGAATGACGAACGTCCGGTTGGCAATTTGACGGCGTGCCGTACTCTCCGGCGGATGTCGTCAGTCCCGGACCGCTTCGAGCGGGTCGACCTTCGTCGCCGTTCGCGCGGGAATCCAGCTGGCGATGAGCGCGACGGCCGCCAGCACCGCGGCCGCGGCGGCGAAGACCGCCGGTTCCGTCGCGCTCACGCCAAACAGCAGCGAACGCAGAACCCGCGTCGCGGCGATCGCCCCAGCCGATCCGCACGCGATGCCGCCAAAGGCGAGCCGCCCGCCGTCGCGCACGACCATGGATCGGACCGTTTCGGCGGGCGCGCCGAGCGCCATGCGGATGCCCATCTCGCGGCGGCGCCGGCTCACGGCATAGCTCAGCACGCCGTAGATGCCGACGGCGGCGAGCGCGAGCGCGAGCAGCGCGAACGCGGCGACAAGCCGCAGCGCGAACCGTTCCTGCGCCACGCCGCCGCCGATCACGTCATCGAGCATCCGCGGCTCGTAGAGCACCAGGGCCGGATCGATCTGCGACAGTTCGCGGCGCGCATCGCTGATGAGCGATGGCCGGTCGCCATCGAATCTCACCACCTCGGTCAATGCCCAGTTCCGGTCCGACGCGAACTGCGAATGCGAGTGGTAGACGTAGGGCCGCGCCGGCACGCGCGGGTCGACTGCGACGTCACCCGCGACGCCGATGATCTCGGCTTGCGTGTCGGCCACCTCCAGCGTCTTGCCGACCGGATCTTCGCCAGGATAGAGCTGCCTCGCGAGCTCCTGGCTGACGACGACGCGTCGAGGCGCTTTTGCGTCGTCTCGCGGATCGAAAGGCCGGCCGCGCAGGATCGGGATAGCGAGGGTCGCGAAGTACGGGCCCTCGATCACGCGCTGCTGCGCCTGGATGCCCGTGTCCGGCGGACGATCCGCGCGGCCCGCGCCCCAGCTGTGATAGCTGCCGCTGACCGGCAGCCGCGAAATCGCCGCCGCCGAGCGGACGGCCGGAATCGCGCGGAGCCGCGAAATGAAGTCGCGGTAGAAGCGCGCGCGCAGCTCCGGATCATCATAGCGTCCGGACGGCAGGCTGACCGTAAACGTCAGCACGTGCGACGGCCGCACGCCGACATCGACCGACTGCAGGCGCTCGAAGCTGCGAAGCAGAAGTCCGGCGCCGACGAGCAGCACGAGCGCCAGGGCGACTTGGCAGACGACCAGCGCGCTGTGCGCGCGCGTCTGACGCCGGCTGCTGCTGCCGCTGCGGCCCGAATCGCGGAGCACGGCGTCGAGATCGGGCCGCGCGCCCTGCACCGCCGGCGCAGCGCCGAATGCCAAGCCCGCGAGGATGGCGATCGCCGCGCTGAATGCGAAAACGACGCGCTCGAGCGTGCCGCCCCCGGCGCGGGCGACTGCGGCCGGCGCCGCCGTCATGAGCGTACCCGTTGCCGCGCGCGCGAGCAGCAGTCCCGCGACGCCGCCGGCGACCGAGAGCAGCAGGCTCTCGAGGAGCAGCTGTCGCATCAGGCGCGCCGACGAGCAGCCGAGCGCCGATCGCACGGCGAGCTCTGCCTGGCGCGCCGCGCCGCGCGCCAGCATCAGGCTCGCGACGTTCACGCAGGCGATGACCAGCAGCATCGCCACCGCGCCCAGCAGAATCCACAGCATCGTCCGGGCGCTGCCAACCGTGTCGATCTGCAGCGGCGCCACGCGCGCCGACCACGCGCGCTTCGAACCGCTCTGGCTCCTCAGGCCGGCGGCGATCGAGGCGAGCTCCGCCTGCGCGCGCTCGATTGTCGCGCCCGGCCTCAGCCGCGCGATCGCACTCAAGTAGAAGTTGCTCCACGAGTTCGGACGGCCCGGCTGGAGGTTGAGCGGCGTCCACACGTCGATCCCCGACTCCAGCGGATCATCGAAGGCTTCGGGCAGCACCGCCGCGATGCGGTACGGGATGCCGTCGAGCGTCAGTGGCCGACCGGTCGCGTCGGCGCCGCCGCCGAGATACTTCCGCCAGATCCGCGCGCTGACGACCGCGACGCGCGCGTCGCGCCGCTCGTCGGCCCGATCGAAGACCTGACCGAGCACCGGATGCACGCGCAGGACGCGGAAGTAGTCGGCGCTCACCGAGAGGGTGCGCACGCGCTCGGGCTCCGCCCGATCCGTGAGGTCCGCGCCGACCGCGCTATAGGTGTAGACGGCTGCGATGTCGAGCGCGTGGCTGCCGTCGCGGTAGCCCAGCAGCTCGGGCCCGGTCAGATAACCGCCCGAGCTGTCGGTGTCGTGATAGATGCGAACGAGACGGTCCGGCTCGTCATACGGGAGCGGCTTCAACACGACCGCGTGCAGCACGCCGAACACCGCGGTGTTCGCGCCGATTCCGAGCGCCAGGGTCGCAACGACGACCAGGGCCAGTTTCTTCGCCGACACGATAGAGCGGATTGCGTACTTGAGATCGAACAGCAGGCCGTCCACGTCGGAGTTGGACGGCGCCGGGGGGCGAAGGGTTGACGTCGGCCACGGCTACGTGTTCAGCGCAGCCACTCGCCAGATCGGGTATCTCGTTCGCGCTCGCGTGATCTCAACGGCATGAGTGGTGGTCCGCATGCTATTTGACAGGGGCTCTCCGCCGTTCTCGCCGGCGTCCGTCGAGGCGCGCGACGAAATCAAGCCCCGGGTGGTGGACCGATACGGCGACATTGCTCTGTCGCCGTAGCCGTGCACCTCTTGCGGTTGTGCGATGAGATCGCCAAGACGTTGCGCCGGGGAATCACGGATCACCGTCGCGGCCTCCAGAATGATGGTCGAAACATCTGGATCGTGAATGGCTCGGTCCGCTCGAGGTCCGGTCCTCTGGAGGGCGGCGACGACAACCAACTCGTCGCCTTTACATCAAACGAGCACCTCGACCCGATCGCGAGAAGTAGCGCCCTTCAAGGCGTTTCTCAGGGGACGGCGACCACAACACGACGAAGCCGCAGAGACTGGTCATCAACGGCAGTGTTCATTTGGCGCCCATCGTCGCTGCAAGCAGCACGACGTGCTTGGCTGTTCGAATCATCGATGCGATGTCGGCGAATTCTCCTGCCTCTGCGCGAGCCCCGCCCCGTTCGCCGCCGATACCGATGGCGCGCGTGCCGCCGGCAATTGCGACGTTCATATTCGAGGAACCCGCATTGTTCAGAGCCGGTGTCAAACCCAAATACCGCGCGATCTCTGCGCTCGTCGTCACAAGCGGCGAGGTCGCCGACCCCGGCAGCTGGCCGCCCGGCGTCAGTTGCACCGGCGCGAGCGCGAACGTGATGCCTGTTTCCTTGCTGACAGTGTCGAGGATGCCGCGGACCTGTGATTCGAGCCGTTCAACCAGCTTGTCGTCGAGTGAGCGAACGTCAAGGGAAAACCACCCCTCATCCGGCTTGTGGTTGAAGACCGCGCCGCTTTGAAGCATGGCGACGTTGATGACGGTGCGCTCTGCTGGATTCTGGGGGATCTGGAGGATACGATCGACAGCGCGACCGATTCCCTGATTGACGTTCGGCACGCCGCCCATGAGCGAATGGCCCGCCGGTCCGTGCGCCGTCACCTTCCACCAGTGAATCGTAATCGCGCCATAACTGAGGCTCTGCCCGTCGCCCAGGATCTCGACGAAGGCATCCGCACGATCCTTGAAGAGGGGGTAAAGCTTCTTCATACCGACAAGACCGGTTTCCTCCTGTGCCACAGCGGCAAATACGAGATCGTGTTCCGGCTGAACACCAGCGCGCTCCAGCGCATCTGCAGCCGCGAGCATGGCCGCGGTTGTCGAGGATGTGTTGGTCCCCGGCCCGACCACGCGACCGGATGAGACGCGAGGGGGGCCCGCGGCGGCTTTCTGGAAGTCGGCGACGGGTCCGAGATCGTCCAGTGTCGACACGAACACGATCGCGCGGCCGGAATGACCGGGGATGACGCCAACGGCGTTTGGCGCGTCGTCCACGCTGACCTTTTTCAGCCCGATTTCTCGCATGAGCGACGCGACCACTTCCGCGCGCTCCTTCTCATGCCCGGATGGTGAGATGACGGCGCCAACCCGAACGAGGACCGAAGCGGTCCAATCCGCGCGGTCGTCAACCAGTTTGACTGCGGCCTGCACGTGAGCGTCGGCGAGCGCCCGATTGAGGGAACGCGGCTGCGCCGACGCGAGACTGGCAATGCTCGTAAGCATGAAGCCGAGGACGGATGGAGAAAGGTGACGCATGTAACGGGACTGTACTACTGTTGAAGACGCTGTCGCCCGAGTTCGAAGGCTCGCGACCGATCTTGCCGTCAACGTTCAGCAGCGGGCGCAGCGCACCATGAAAGGAAAGTTTCGCGGATTGCCCTCGTGAGCGAGACGGCCGCCGATGTCCATGTCTTGCCGCGGGGTCGAGCATCTGCTCGACTCGCACCGCGTTCGTACGTTAGATGTCTTGAAGAACGACCACCGGAACGACTCGCGCCGCCCGCGCGGCGGGAACGATGCTTGCCCCGCACGCCGCGAAGCCGAGTGCCACGCTAACGGCGCCGAACGTCGCCCATCCGGCCGGAGTTGGGTGATTGGTCAACATCACGAATCACAGTCGTTGATCTTGTCGTCGCCACCGCCGAACCGGAGTCTTGTCGGCTGGCCACCCTCTCGCGGTGATGTCGGAACCAGTCCTGCCGGACCTAACACTTGGCGCATCACGGCCAAGCTCGTACAATCCGTGAACGAGAAGTCTTTGTCACGGTATTGAAAGAACAGGAGCCGTGCCTTCTCAAAATCGATCAACATCATTGCGTTCCCACCGAAGCCGAGTGCTTCCATCGAGCTGTCTCCACCAGCGTTCTGCAGCGTCCAGTCCGAGACGGATTCGAAGAAGCGTCAACGTTTCGTCGACGACAAAATCCGTCGTGACCAGCGTGCGCCGGCTCTTTAGGGCCGAATCGCGGACTTCGCGGCAGCGTTCATGCGCTGGGTCTGCGGCATCGGCACAGACGGTCCGGCCCGACGTGGCCATGAACAGCGCGTCTACGACCGATAAAGGACCTCGTCGTGATCCGCGGCGGTGCGGCCGTCCCTTGAACGCCCGACCGCTAAACACTTTCTAAGCGTGACTTCTCACGAAATGAAACAAGTTTTTCAGGCGGCGATGGCCGCTTCCTCGTAAAGTTTTCGGATTTCGACGTCGAGCTGGTCGAGGACGGTGCGCAAAGCGCTGGGCAGCGAATCGGCGGCCGGGATCAGGGCAGCCCAATTCGGCCGGAGAATCCGCAGATAGAGTTTGGCGTAGAAGAAGGCGACTTTGAGCCCATACGTGGTCGCGGTATACCGATGGGTTTCGGGGATTCGATGAATCAAGCCTTTCAGGCGCAGTCGGCGCAGGTCGTAGGTCATTTGCGCTTGCGTATAGACGTGGCCGAGTAGGGCGGCCACCTGAACGCGGAGGTCACGGTTCCGAAAGCCGCGGGGCAGATGGGTGAATTCCGTCAGCGCTTGAAAGAGGGCCATCACGCGTGGATCGCCAAAACGGAGCGCGCTGACTCGCTGGCCCTGTTCGACGGTCGGACGCTGCAAGCGGTCAAGCGCGTCCTGCGTCAGCACGCACTGATGGCTCACCCGCTCCACTTCCAGGAGCTTCCGATTCACCTGCTGGCCGAGATCGCACAGGTGAGGAAGGTTCGCGAGGCCTTTCCGGACCCAGAGATCACGAGGGTTGTTGATCGTGAACTCGGTGCGTAAGGCGCGGTGCTCTTTGAAATACTGCTTCACGTGCGACGACTTGTATTCGACGTGCAAACTGGGCTGCACCCCGTCGGTGATCACGCGCGTCCGGTAGCCAAATAGCGGTGGCGGCGTGGCGCGTGTCAGGCGGACGGGAAAGAGCAACCGGACGCGATCGGGTCGACCGAGATCGAGATTGTCGCGAATGACCGCCTCGAAGAAGTGGCGACCTTGCACGGGCCGATCGAACACGTGGGTGAGACTCACTTCGAGCTGGCAGATGGAGAGTCGGTGGTCGTATCCGGCCGCGCGTTCGCGGGCGGTCATGGGCCAGGGCAGCCGTCGAGACCAGCGATCGAAGAATGCTTGGACATCGGCGGGCCCGAGCGCCTCGCACGCGGCCTCGAGGGCGGCGGGGTCGGCGCAGGACAGAAAGCCGTTATCGAGGCTTTCGAAGCGGATCCGCCGACGCCGCAACCATTGCTTGACCCACTCGTGTCCGTTCAGACAGAGCTTCACTGGATACGGCAGGTATGTGCCGATTTTGAGAAAGGCGGGGCCCCAGTCGCGATCCTGCACGTAGAAGTAGTAGTGGTTGACGGCGACCGACTGCCGTGAGAAGTCAAAGACGGGCGTGTGGCCCTGCCCCGCCCGTTTCCGAGCTTTGAAGGAGCGCATCTTCTCCTGTGCGACACCAAGGATCACCACGCCTTCAGGCGCCGTGAACCGAATACGGTATCGGGCCACACGGGCGTCTTTGCTCTCGCCAGGCTCGAACGGCACGACAGAAATTCGATGGTGCTCGGCGAACTGCTGGACCGCGGCGACGAAGCGGTCGTGCCGAGGTCTGAGCAGGGCCGGGGACGGCACCGGGTAGCCGAGATAGTCGTGGAGGAAGTAGCACAAGCCACCGGAGGTCTGGAGCTTTGGCATGTAGCCTTGCACGTAGATGCGATCGATACACCGAACCTCCAGTGAGACGTGCTGATGGATAATCGTGTGGATGTTGGGCGTCATCAGAACCTCCTGGCAGAGATTCCGGTGATGGTACTTCTCACCGAAGACACCGGTCATCCGATCGGGCCCAACATCAAACGGCCGCGGAGCGGCCGAGCACCGAAGGTTCGCCGGACGTCGACAGCGCCGAACCCCTCGACCTTCACCACACAGTCAACGGAGCACCGGTCTTTCTCGGCGGTTTGAGGCGAAGCTTCGCTGCGAGCCCGGTACAAAGAGTCGCCGGTCAGCGCGACGTCACCGCGTTCGGCGTCATCGACCGGAACAATCTGGAACGCTGGTCGGCTTCTGTAAACGACCGTGAAGCGGGTGCCTTTACGGACGCGCTCGACCACGTCAGGTAGGGAGCCTCGGAGACGCTTCGCATTCATCGGCACGTTCATAATGAAGGTTAACGCAAGTTGACCACACCGATTCTTCGGGCGAGGGTGGGCTCAAGCGCCGAGCCCAAATTATCTTGCATCTTATTTATCGCCGTGATTCGACGGGGACTGAAATGGGAACCCAGACGACTACCGTACTTTACATACTGCTGTTGGCAGCCGTCATCGTCGCTGTAGATTTTCTATTCTTCAAGAACGAGTTCTGGGAACGGCTCACGGTGAATATCGGAATCGCCTTGATATTCGCCGCCTTTTACTTCAGATTCCTGAAACGTCCCTGAGCAAGGCGAACGGCGAAGCTGACACTAGCGTCTGCCCTGCCGCAGGTACGTGGGCGCCCAAACCCGATCTCTTCGCGGGCGTTCTGGAACCGCGCAGGCGTCTCGGTCAGGACAAGCATCATGTCACCGGTCGGCGTGCCGCCGCCGAGGAGCAGCCATCGCGCGCGATAATCCGACGACAGGTCGTACGCAAGCGTCCCGCTGATGTACCGTTGCCGCTCGAAGCGAGGCTCTCGGCCGCTCTCGATGCGGACAAACACGGACTCACCGTCTCGCACGTGTGGCGCGTGCTCATCCGAGGTCATTGGACCGGGTCACGGCGTTGCCAGGAGAAGAAGCAACGAGCGCCGCTGTGCTCGAGGACGATTGGGTTGAATCGCTCCGCTGGGAACCAATCGCGCCGAGCTAGCGGCGGTGGCAGCGGCCTTGCTTTCGCTCGGCACCCTTCGACAGCGTGACCTGCATGCGGAGCTGCTGCGTCCGGTGCTTCTGTGGGGCCGTCGACTGAGCGGCGTCGCTGACCTGAGTGTAGACGCCCCGAACCCGCCGAGGACGTGGCGCCGCTGCGCTCGTTCCGTTGGTCGACGGCATCGTCGGTGACCTGCGTGATCTTCCACTCGCCGCGGGCGCGCCGCTCGACTCGACGGCAGGAGGCTGGAGCTTCACGATGTGGCCGGCGCTCTTCTGGAGCTGCCCCTTGTCCACCGTCGAGGAACCGTACATTTCAGCAGCTTGCGTGTCCAAGTCAACCGACCTGCGGAACACCCGAAAACTGATGGTTTCGGGCCACCTCGTTCAGGCTAGGAGCGATCAATGTTGATGCGGCGAGAGTCGTGGCGTGTCCTGTCGGAGTTTCGGGCCGGCAGAGACATGGTTTCCGTTTTTTACGGTCGTCGTTCCCAGCGCCAAACCTCGCCGTCGACTGGGTCGAGGACGCTGCCAACGCACACGAACCCGCATTTCTCGAGGACTCGAGTCGAGGCGTTTGACGTGGGCAATGTGTGGGCTATAACCAGCCGCACCTGTCCGCGGTCGGCAGCGAACTTGACGAGGGCCATCGCAGCCTCTGTGGCGTAACCCTGTCCCTGACACTGCGGAACGATGCCGTAGGCGATCTCGACGACGCCGTCTGCATCGGGCGGTCCCTTGAAACCAG
>JBPYEE010000664.1:0-12106 GCA_051985095.1 Vicinamibacterales bacterium
GCGACGATTCAGCTCGCTGGAGAGACTGGCAATCATCGGCAGGTCCGCCTCGGTCGGCCGCGTGGCCACGACCTCGGCCGAGACGACTTTCGGTGGTGCTGACGGCATGATGAAAGACCTCGCCACAGACTATCAGTTGGACAGCTGGACATCACCCACATAGACGACGCCGGTCGCCGGGCCGTCGAAAACGAACGCGATCGACCGCAGATCGCGCGGCTCGATGCCCAGCTCGACGAGATGGTGAATCGGCAGGCGCAGCGTCTGCATCACGATCTTGCCCGCCCCGAACACGACGTCCGGATACAACAGCCGATGGATGCGGCTCGTGCGAATCGACGCGGTGCGCGATCCGCTCGATACCTCGAGCGTGAAGTCCTGGTCGCGGTTGGCCGCATTCTCGGCCTCGGTGGATTGGCCCACGCGAATCGCGATCGTTTTGTAGCGCTCCGCCGGTACCGTTCCCGACTCGAACGTCAACAGCAGGCGCGCGCCGGGCGCGCTCCACTCGAGCCGCAGCGTGATCGTCGTCACCGGAGCGCCGGCGTTGACGAGATCCTTTAACTGGCGCGCGGCCGTCAGCGCATCGGCTGCTGCGGTACCCTGCACCGGCAGCGAGACCTGCGGCGCCGCGAGCCCTTCCTGATTGTGTTGAACGAAGATGCGCTCGGGATCCTGGAACTGCGATACCAGATCGACGTTGGGGGGCATCCACGTCGCGGCCACCCGGTGGTCATGCAGTACACCGACGTATTCGTCTCGATCGAGCAGCATCGCTTGCGCAATGCTGCCGATGAATACCTTGGCGACCAGCTCCTGATCGGGGCGCCGCATGGTTGTGGCTGGAGGCGTTTCGGAGGGCCAGACGCTGTTGAACTGATTGTGATTCGCGCGGTAGACCCACAACAACGCTTTCAGCTTGCCGTCCGAGACAGTCGGATTTGCCAGGTTGACCGCGTGTGCGCGGTTGTAGGTGTTGTAGCCTGCGAACGTCGACACGTCGCCGTCGCGGCTGCCGTGAATGAGGCAATAGGAGTCGGGGACGACGGTCGGTCCGGTGAGCGGCTGATACTGCCGGTCGGTGGGCGCGATCGCCACCGCTGCGGTGAGGCCGAAGCCGTACGGGCCCAGGCCTGCTGAGCCGTCGAGCGGCACGACCGGCGTGAATATGTCGGGCTTGATCGACGTCAGCCGATTGAAGAACGACGCGTGACCCACGCCTTCGCCGCCGCGCGAGTGCCCGACGATGGCGATGCGGTTGAGATCGACACGGCCGTGCAGCAGATGACCGGCCGTGCTGTTCCAGGCGCGGAACTGCTTGACGTGTTCGAGGTGCACGATCGCCCGCGCGTCGTTTTCACCGAAGTTACCGCCATTCAAGAAGTTGACGTCGATGGTCGCGCCGATCACGCCGTGCGACGCCAGGAGCTCGCACAAATACAGATATCCCGGCGTCGAGTTCTCGAGCGGGTCGTGATTGCCGTGGGCGAACAGCACGAGCGGAAACGGACCGCGCCCGTGAGGAATGCGGGCGTGGCCGTTCAGCGGCACACTCGTGTTGGGAAACGGCCACGGCGCGGTTCCGAGATGCGCGAACGGGGAGATATCGATGCGCGGTGTGACGAACGCGGGATCGGGCGTGTCGTAGATCTGGTATTGGACGAGCGCCGGAACGCTGCCGTAGTTACTGCCGGCCGAGGCATAGACGACCGTGTCGTACGCGATGTCACCGGGCAGTGAGGGGTTCTTCGGTTCCGCCATGCTGATCCTCACAAGAGCGCTGACGCTGCGAGATGGAACACCGTAGGTCGGACGATTCGAACAAAGATCTTGCCTGAACTTCGGAGGATTGTTGACGGCTTTTGCTCTGCTCGCCGCGTAACAGCCGAGCTGGCGCCTTGAAAGCCGCTCTTGGGGGAAACCGTATGTCGCTTCGAATCCCTCTCTCGCCGTCAGTTTGTTCGCCAGTTGGGTGTGGGATGCCGGAGCGGCCGTCACGTGCCGAGGGCGGTGCCCGTGTCGTGCCGGTCAAAAGCGGGTGCCGGCTGTTGGCTCCAGCGATTCAGGCGCCAACGAGACATGCTCGCTCCCGGAGCAGTCCGCGATGTCGGGCTTTCCGGCCGTGACAGATGGGCCTTCGAGCCAGGAAAAAGTTCTTACGATGGAGCCCATTGCCCAGCCGCCGCTGGTAGTGTACCGATCGAGGGTTCGCGACCGTGCCCAACGTGGGCGCATTCTGTGACCACAACGAGTCCTTGAGGTGCCGCAATGACCGCCGCGGATTGCGGATCGAGCTGACCGATCTTTGAAACCGTTCGCGAGGGGCGCGGCAGGTCGTTCGATCCGCTTGAACAGCCGCCTCGTTCACTGGTCTCACGCCCATCCACCGAATATTTCCGAACAGTGAGCGTTTGGTGTCCACTCCCATCATCGTCGTGAAGAATCTCGTCAAGACGTTCGGTCCGCGCCAGCGGCCCATTCGCGCGGTCAACGATCTCACCTTTTCCGTTCGGCGCGGCTCGATCTTCGGTCTGCTTGGCCCAAATGGCGCCGGCAAGACGACGACATTGCGCATCATCACGACGCTTGCACGCCCGAGCGGCGGAAGCGTCGAAGTGCTCGGGTACGACGTCGTGGCTGCGCCGCTGGAGGTCCGACGCCGCATCGGCGTGGTGATCCAGCAACAAGCGGCCGATTTGTTGTTGAACGTTCGGGACAATCTGCTGACGTTCGCGCGGTTCCACGGTCGCAGCGGGCCGACAGTTCGCGCGCGCGCCGAACTGGTCATGCACCAATTCGGAATCGACGACGTCGGCGATCGAAAGGTGCAGGATTTGAGCGGCGGCGTCCGCCGGCGCGTTCAGGTCGCCAAGATGTTCATGATCGATGCGCCCATCATGTTTCTCGATGAGTTCTCAAGCGGCATGGATGCGATCCTCAAGCGCTCGGTGATGGACATGCTGCGTGCGGAGGCGGCGGCGGGACGCACGATCGTCCTCACGACCCAGATCCTCACCGAGGCCGAACAGTTGTGTGACGACATCCTCATCATCAACAACGGCCAAAGCGTTGCGCGTGGCAGCGTGCAGGCGCTGAAACGGCTGGTGGGCCGACTCTACGATGTCACGATCACGTTCGACCGCGTGCCGCCGGAGCTGGCGACGATCGCGGCGAAGCATGGATCGAGGGTCGTCGGGTCGCAGCACAACACCGTGCAGCTGCAGGTTCGAGACGAAGAAGGCCGCGTGTTGGAACTGGTATCGGCGCTCGGGCGCCAGGCGCGCGTTGAGGACTTCGAAGTCACCGGCGCGAGCCTCGAAGATGTGTTCGTGCAGCTCACGCAGTCCGGGACGGCGCGATGATGACCGACCCGTTGACGGCGGTCCTCGTACGGGAAGCGAAGATTCGCGCCACCAATTCGCTGTTCATTTTCTGGGACCTGGTGTATCCGCTCGGGTATCTTCTCGTGTTCGGTATCGGTGTGAATGCGTCACTCGGTTTCACGAGCGGGTTTGCCGGCGTCGAATACAACGCATTCTTTCTGGCTGGCGTTCTGGGGATGGCGAGCTTCGGCATTGCCTCGAACACGTCCTGGTCGTTCTTCCTCGACCGCGACAACGGGATTTTTGATGAGATGCTCACCTATCCGATGCGCCGCTGGGAGCATCTGTTGGGCAAGGTGCTGTTCAACATGCTCGTGGCCGTGGTCCAGGCGCTCCTGACGATCGTGCTGGCCACGCTGCTTCTGCGCATACCGGTCCGGTTCGACCGACTGCCACTGCTGATCACGGCAACCCTGATCGGGACCGCCGGCTGGTTTTTCTTTTACGCCATCTTTGCCCTGCGCATTCGCCGCAACGACGCGTACAACACCGTGACGTCGGTGTTCTATTTCGTGTTCCTGTTCGCGAGCTCGATGTTCTATCCGCTGGATCCACTGCCGAGGGCGTTTCGGATCGCGGCATTCGCGAACCCGATCACGTGGCAAATCGACGTGCTTCGCTACGCCACGATCGGTGTCGGCAGCGCGGGAGCTGTCACGATCGAAGCGGTCGCCTTCCTCATGTTCACCGCCGCTGCGTTCGCGGCTGCCATCCGGGCGCTCAGCGACGCAGGGTGACGGGATGTCGCACGGGGGCGTGCCGGCTCGCGGCCCGTCGAGAATCGGACCTGCCTGCGGTACCATCTGCGGATGCCGCAGACTCGCCTGACAGTCGTCGCTCTCCTCCTGCTGCTCGGCGGATTCGGCGTCGCCGAGCGGACGCTCGCGCGCGTGGCGCGCGCGCAGCAACGCGCCCCCACGTTCCAGGTCGATCCGGCGTGGCCGAAGGTGCCAAACCAATGGATTCTCGGTCAGGTCGCCGGCCTTGCGGTCGACGCGCGCGATCACGTCTGGATCATCCAGCGTCCGTGGTCGCTGGCCACTGACGAAATCGCGACCGATCCGGCGGCCCCGTGCTGCCATCCGGCGCCGCCGGTGATGGAATTCGACTCGGCAGGCACCTATGTGCAGGGCTGGGGTGGCGAAGGTGAAGGTTACGAGTGGCCCGCCGACGAGCACACGATCCACGTCGATTACAAGGGCAACGTGTGGATTTCGTCCGCGGGCGGCCCGCGGCTGCCGACGAAAAAGGAAAATCAAATCCTGAAGTTCACCCAGTCAGGCAAGTTCCTGATGCAGGTCGGTCATCGCGGCATGAGCAAAGGGAGTCTTGACACGGACAACTTCAACAACGCGGCTGACATCTACGTGTATCCGAAGACGAACGAGGCGTTCGTGGCGGACGGCTACGTCAACCGCCGTGTCATCGTCATCGACGCCGACACGGGAAAGTTCAAACGCATGTGGGGCGCGTACGGCAACACGCCGGACGACAACGCGCCGAACGCGCTTCAACCGGAGGGGCCCGGTCCGCAGCAGTTCAATCTCGTCCACGGGATCCGCGTGTCTGACGATGGGCTGGTGTATGTGGCGGATCGGCGGAACAACCGGATGCAGGTGTTTACGATCGACGGCCGATTCCAGCGCGAGATCTTCGTCGAACGCAGGACGAAGCTGCTCGGCACGTCGTTTTCCGTAGCCTTCTCGCCTGACCCGCAGCAGGAATTTCTCTTTCTCGCCGACGCCGGCAACGGCCGGATCCACATTTTCAATCGCAAGAGCCTCGACGAAGTCGGCGCGTTCGGCCGGATCGGCCACTATGCCGGCGAGTTCGTATTCCTCCACAATGTTGCGGTCGATTCGAAGGGCAACGTGTACACGGCGGAAGTCGGCAACGGGAAACGTGTTCAGAAGTTCGTGAGGCGATGAGCCGGTTGTCTCGACGCGGGCGGGGGAAAACGGACGCGGTGATCGTCGTGAAGGGACACCGGCTGCTCGAGCGGCCACGAACGAGACTCGCCGGTGAATGTCGCGATCGGCGAGTCGCTTGCCGCGAGTTCAGGCATCGGCATGCGCGCACCGACTCGCGGGCGAGGGCGGATCTTTCCAGCGCGCCTAGGCAACGATCCGGCTTGCGATTCACGCACAACGTTCCGGCGCGTCGCCGCGCTTCTTGGGCCTCGACGACCGTCGGCAGCGGCAATCAGGCGCACGGCTCACTGTCTGGCCGCTGAAGTCGCCCTGACGGCGGGGACCCGTTTTTCGTACCGCGGACGTTTTGGCGGTGCCGGCTGGGCGGCGATTCGCGCCAGGATCTCCCGAATGGCGCGCTCGAGCTGTGGATCGGTTCCGTTCGCCAGCTTCGTCGGGTCCTCGTCCACCACGATGTCCGGATCGACGCCGTGTCCCTCGGCAAACCACTTGCCCTCGGGATCGTACATGCGAAATGTCGGGACCGTGACGTCGCCGCCGTCGACGAGCGCCGGGCTGCCGCTGATGCCGATCAGCCCGCCCCACGTCCGCGTGCCGATGAGAGGCCCGAGGCCGGCTTCGCGGAAGTAGAACGGAAAGGCATCCCCACCGGATCCGCTCCAGCCGTTTATCAACATGACCTGGGCGCCTCGGTGTGCAATTGGCGGCCACTGCTGGCTCGCGCCATCGCGCACCGCCCAGTACGACAGAATCGGTCGGTGGAGCAATTCGACGAAGCGATCCGGGATCTGGCCTCCGCTGTTCCACCGCTCATCGATGATGAGGCCGTCTTTCTTCCATTGGGCCATGAACTGTCGCATCAGTTCGTTTTGGGCGTTGGTGCCGGTGCTCTGGACGTAGATGTAGCCGGCCTTCCCCCCGGTCGCTGTGTCAACGAGCTTTCGGCGTTCCTCAATCCACGCGCGGAACCGTAGTTCCGTTTCATCATCCAGGCACGTGACGATCACGTGGCGTGCGTTGGCTGGCGTGGGCGCGGAGTTGACGGTGAGATCGATCGTCTTCTCCCCGAGACCCTGGAAACTCGACCACGGATCGGCCTTGATATCGATCGGTGTGCCGTTCACCGCGAGGACATAGTCTCCTTCCTTCACGTTGACGCCAGGCTCGTCGAGCGGCGATCGGACGCTCGTATCCCAAGGGCCGCCGCGCACGATCCGCTTGATTCGGTACGCACCGTTTGCCAGCTCCCAGTCGACGCCCAGCATGCCGACCGACCGCTGCGGAGCCTCCTCCTCATCACCGCCGCCGTGATAGGTGTGCGATGCGTTCAGTTCACCGAGGAATTCGCCGAGGACCCAGTTGACGTCCCATCGGGTCACCGCATCGCCGAGCAGCGCCAGATACCGGTCGCGCAGGCCTGGCCAATCGACGCCATGCATGTTCGGGTCGTAAAAGAAGTCCCGCTCGAACCGGTACGTGTCCATGAACATCTGGCGCCACTCGGCCCGCGGATTGACGGGCACTTCGATGTCGCCCGTATTCAGCGGCTTGTCGAATTTCTGCTTTTCCTTGACCTCGACGATGGCGAACTTGTGCTTGCTGCTGACCAGCATCTTCTTGCCGTCGACGGTCACCTCGAAATCATCCGCGTCCTCGAGAACCGTCTTTTCCTCGCGCTCGTCGAAATCGAAGTACACAATCGGGCTCTTCTCCTCTCTCGAGCCGGCGCGCGGCGGCCGACGATAGACGAGCTTGCCCCTGATCGCCTGGAGACCCGCGAAGCGTCCTGGCTTGGGCGGCAGGACAACGGCGCGGGACTCGAAACCCGCCAGGTCGATCTCGACGGCGGCTGGTGCCGGCGCCATTTTGTCGGTTGGCTCCGGAGTCGCCTTGTTTGTCCCGCCCTCGCCGCCGGCGGCTTTCGCCTGCCCGTGGGTGCTCGTGTCGAGCGTCTGGTTCTCCGAATCGTTCAGCGCGGCGAGCGGCGACTTCACGTCCGTTCGCAGCGGCACGGCAACCACCTGCGTCGGGTTCGCGTAGGTCCAGCTGTTGTCGAAGGCGCCGTACACCGGATCGAACACCCGATCTGACGCGTAAAACAGGTACTTGCCCTCCGGATCGAAAACCGGCTGTCGGTCGTTCAGGTAGCCGCTGGTCGCCTGGTGCAGTTTGCCGGCCTTCGTGTCATAGAGAAAGATCGCGTCGTTCCCGGACTCGGTGGGACGTGAATAGGTGAGCCATCGCGAGTCCGGCGACCAGCTCAGGGTGAAGGTTTCGAGTGCACCATGGTCGATCCAGTCAGGGCTCTGATCGACGTCCGTTACGCGATGAGTCTCAATGTTACAGATGTGAATGCGCATCGCCTGATCGATGAATGCGATCGTCTTGCTGTCAGGCGACCACATCGGCCGGTAGCGGAATCCAGCGCCGATCGAGGTGATGGTCTCCTCGGGGCCTGACACTTCCGCGGGATGCAGCGTCAGCTCGTACTCACCGGTCTTGTCGCTCCAGTAGGCAATCGTCTTTCCGTCGGGAGACCAGCGTGGATACCGGTGTGCGACACCCGACGTGCGCGTGAGGTCGACCACCGGCCCGTGTTCCGCGGGTACGGTCATGAGGTTGCCGCGCGCTTCGAACGCCGCGCGCCGGCCGGCCGGGGAGACCGAGGCGTTGACAATCAGCTTCTCGGCTCTAGCGGTGCGCTGGCGCAGCGTCGACTCGTCGGTCACGACGTGCACGGTGACCTCGGACAGCTTCTCGGATGGCAGATCCATTCGATAGAGCCGCCCGCCGGCCTGGAACACGATGGCGTCAGGGCCGATCGACGGAAACGTGATATCGAAATCGGTGAAGTGCGTGACCTCACGCGCGTTTCCCGTCGAGAGGTCCTGAGCCCAGATGTTGTTGCGTTCGTTCGTGCCCCGGTCCGACAGGAAATAGATCGTGTGATCGTGCCACATCGGTTGCGCGTCGTTGGCCGGGTTATGAGTGATGTTCCGCGCCTGATGTGTCTGGAGGTCGAACAGCCAGAGGTCGGGTGCCCAGCCACCGCGATAGCGCTTCCAGTTTCTGAAGTCCTGGCTCATGGGCATGTACACGAATTGTTTGGCGTCGGGCGAGAAGGTTCCGAACTCGCCGTACGGCACTGGTAGCTTCTCCGGCAGACCGCCCTCGAGGCCGACGAGGTAGAACTGGTTGTAACGCTGCCGGCCGCTCTCACGTCCCGACGCAAACAGCACCCGTTTGCCGTCGGGATGCCAGCCAATCACCCGGTCGGGCATCGGATGATGCGTCAGACGAACCGGCGTGCCGCCGCTGACCGCGATGACGTAGACGTCCAGATTGCCGTCGTAATCGGCGCTGTACGCGAGTTTGGTGCCGTCGGGTGAGAATCGCGGGAACGATTCTTCCCCGGGAGGCGAACTGAGCCGCACGGCGCTGCCGCCCGCCTTCGGAACGAGCCAGATGTCGCCGGCGTAGACGAAGGCGATCTGGGTTGCCGAGACCGCCGGGTACCGGAACATCCGCGCGTCGACCTGTGCCGACGCGGCGCCGGCAGAGAGGAGCAGCGACAGCAGCAGCGGGGCCGTGCGTGACAGGGGGTGCTTCATGGCCGGATTGTCTCCTGTAGGTTCCCGATATGGGAATCCCGAAACCGTTCCAGGATCCGGCTGATCGGACGATCCACGGGGCGGGTTTGTTCAATAAAATCGCCACTTGAGCGCAGGTGCAACGTGACGACCGCACAGCCCACGCGGTGTACATGGGTCAACGTCGAGGACCGGCTGATGCGCGATTATCACGATCGCGAATGGGGCGTGCCGGTCCACGACGACCACAGGCATTTCGAGTTCCTGATTCTCGAAGGGGCGCAGGCGGGGTTGAGCTGGTCGACCGTGCTCAAGAAGCGGGAAGGCTATCGCCGCGCGTTCAGTCAGTTCGATCCGCAGAGAGTCGCCCGATACACGAAACAGCGAATCGCGAAGCTGATCCTGAATCCATCAATCATTCGAAACCGGCTGAAGATTACGGCTGCCGTGGGGAACGCGCGTGCCTTTCTGGCGGTTCAGGACGAGTTTGGCAGCTTCAATGCGTACTGCTGGCGGTTCGTCGACGGCCAGGCGAAACAGAATCAGTGGAAGGCGATCGCACAGATTCCGGCGACGTCCCCGCAATCCGACGCGTTCAGTCGTGATCTCCGCCAGCGCGGCTTCAGGTTCGTCGGCTCGACCGTTGTGTACGCGCACATGCAGGCCGTCGGCATGGTGAACGATCACCTCGTCGGCTGTTTCCGATATCGAGAGGTTCGACGGCTTGGCTGAAGCCGCGGCGCAGCGCGCGCCGCGTGCCGGTCGACGTCCGGATGAGCGCTCGATTGAGAGAGCATCGTCCCTCCCGTCTGGTCGCCCCGGCAGGCCCCGGATACGAAAGATAGACACAGCGTTTCTTTCGTATCTAGCAGGACGCCGACCCTTCATGCACACTCTGATCCGTCCGTCTGAGGCGTGGGTGGGTGCGCCGAACACGTGACGCCTTTCGCGATACTCGCCGGCCGTCAATCCAGACCGTCTGCGGTCGCGGTCGAGGCGGGGTCCACTGGGCCGGAGAGTGCCGACGACATGCTGAGGAAACAGTTTCTCGAAACGAGCCGCGGACGGATCGCGGCGCTGCTCCAGCGCGGGAGCCTGACCTCCGAAGAAATGGCGTCGAAGCTGGGCCTGACGCCGAGCGCCGTCCGCGCGCAGCTCGCGGGGATGGAACGCGACGGCCTCGTGCGGCGGGCCGGAGAAAAACGCGGCACGACCAGACCGTCGCATGTGTTCGAGTTGACCGCCGAGGTTGAACAACTGCTGTCCGGCGCGTACGTCCCGCTGCTGACGAACCTGGTCGAGGCGTTGTCGAGGAATCTGCGCGGCGATCAACTGAAGCGGCTGATGCGGGAATCGGGCAAAGCGCTGGCCGATGAGCTGCCTGTCCCGAAGCACCGTCCCGGTTCGCTCGAGTCACGTGTCGCAACAGCGAGTCACGTGTTGAACACGCAGCTGGGCGCCGTCACCCACGTCGTGCGGAAAAACGGTGGCTTTCTGATCCGGGGATTCACCTGTCCGGTCGCGTCGCTTACCGACAAGCACCCGTCGGTCTGTCTCTACGTCGAGAGCATTGTTCGGGAGATCGTCGGGGGATTCGTTCGGGAGTGCTGCGATCGCTCCGGCCGACCACGCTGCTGTTTCGAAATCAAGCCCCATCGCTAACGGTCGTCTTCACGCCCGGTCGCCTCTGCTTCGTTCACGCGTACCCAACTGCTCGCCGGACCCGTCCAGCGCTGCGGCAGACCGCCGCGGAGTGGCGTGCGCCGGCTCCTCGTTTTGGCACCGTAGTCGGCTGGGGTTACGCAAGATTAAACAATTACAATTAATGTAACTGCTCTATCTGTCGTCCAGCCTTACGGCGCGCGAAAGCCGTTTACCTGCTGCGAATGTAACGGTCGCTTGACGCGAGTCTTTTTGGTGGTTTTCGGCGCTGCGCCGTCGGTACACCGGTTGCGCATCGGCGGCCGGCCGCCAGTGGCCTGAGCGTGGTCCAACGGCCCACGATCGTTCGTCGCCACAGACGGCTAAGGAGGACGCACATGAGGCGATCGACATCTCGCACGTGGCTCATCGGGATGACCGTGGCCTGGCTGCTCACGGTCGGGTTGGCTGTCGGCCGGTCGCGATCCGGCGACCGTCAAGACAGTGGCGACCAGAACATCGAAACTCCCGCTCAGAATGCGGCGGTAAAAGTGAAACGTGGGCGGCGCACGTTTCGGTTCGACACCTTCGGCGATCAGGCGTTCTGGGGCGACACCCTGAAGCTGCATCAGGCGATCGAAGGCGCGGGCTTTGGCGGCGTTGGTGGCGGTGTCAGTCCGCGGACAGCCCTGGCTGTCGGGCTGAAGATCGATGTCGATTCGCTGCCGGCCGAGACGGTCGGGCAGATCGCGGCGGGTCGCGTCAACCTGGATGATCCGGCCGTCACTCTGGCGCTTCTGAAACTGAATGCCGTCGTCGGCCTCACCGGCGACTTCAACGCGGACGGGACGCTCAAATCGGTCGGAATCCAGTGCGCGCTGTGCCACTCGACGGTCGATGATTCACAGCCGTCGTTGTGCGCCGGCGCCGTGACGCCGAATCCGCTGACCGGATGCATAGGCCACCGGTTGGACGGGTGGTCGAATCGTGACCTGAACATCGGCGCCGTCATGGCGCTGGCGCCGGATCTGACCGCGGTCGCGACCCTGCTCGGCGTCAGCCAGGATGCCGTCCGCAGTGTGCTCCAGACGTGGGGCCCTGGAAAGTTCGATGCCGAGTTGATCCTCGATGGGAAGGCCTTCAATCCCGCCCAAGTCAGCAACGGGGTCGTCACCCGCACGAACGTGCCCGGAGCCACGCTCATCCCGCCGGCGTTTGGAATGGGCGGCGTCAACTTGCATACCTGGACCGGATGGGGATCGGTACCGCATTGGAATGCGTTCGTCGCCAATCTCGCAATGCACGGCGTTGGACGATTCTTCGATCCGCGTCTCGACGACGCGGTGAAGTTCCCGATCGCCGCTGCGCATGGGTTTGGTGATTTGCCGCACATCAGCCCGGACGCGGATCAGATCACATCGAAGCTGTCGGACCTGCAGTTCTATCAGCTCTCCATTCCCTCGCCGCGCCCGCGCGCCGGTACCTTCGATCCGGCGGCCGCCGCGCACGGCAACCAGCTGTTCAGCGGGAAAGCGGGCTGTAACAACTGCCACGTTGAGCC